>JAFPYA010000019.1 GCA_017412445.1 Clostridia bacterium | reverse complement strand
GGTGCAGGTGATTCCCCATATAACCGATGAAATCAAGACCTTCGTATACAACGCGGGCCGCCATGTGGACGCCGACGTGGTCATCACGGAGATAGGCGGCACGATAGGCGACATAGAATCCCAGCCCTTCATAGAGGCCGCAAGGCAGATTTCGCTCGAGCTGCCGCCCGAAGACACGCTGTTCATACACGTGACGCTGGTGCCGTGGCTGGCGGGCTCGGACGAGCACAAAAGCAAGCCCACGCAGCACTCGGTCAAGGAGCTGCAGGGCATGGGCATACACCCGGACATAATAGTTCTGCGCTGCGACAGGCCGCTGGAGGCGTCCATATTCGATAAAATCGCGATGTTTTGCAACGTGCACCGCGACTGCGTGATAGAAAACCGCACGCTGCCGAACCTCTACGAGGCGCCGCTCATGCTGGAGGCTTCGGGCTTTTCGGGCGTGGTGTGCCGAAGGCTCAGGCTCGAAACGCCCGAGCCGGAGCTGAGTGAATGGAAATGCCTCGTGGACAGGATTCACCGCCTCTCAAAGCGCGTGAAAATAGGCATCGTGGGCAAGTACGTGCTTTTGCACGACGCGTATCTGTCGGTGGCGGAGGCGCTGCGCCACGCAGGCTACGCGCTCGACGCCGAGGTCGACATAGACTGGATAGATTCGGAGCAGATAACAGACGAAAACGCCCGTGAGAAGCTCGGCCACCTTGACGGAATACTGGTGCCGGGCGGCTTCGGAGAGCGCGGCGTGGAGGGCATGATCGCCGCCGCAAGATACGCCCGTGAGAATAAGGTGCCTTATTTCGGCATCTGCCTTGGCATGCAGGTGGCGACAATCGAATTCGCGCGCCACGCCGCCGCCATTCCGGGCGCGACCTCGGGCGAATTTGCGCCCGAAAGCAAATTCAAGGTCATAGACTTCCTGCCGGGTCAATCGGATGAAACCGACAAGGGCGGCACGCTGAGGCTGGGTAGGTATCCCTGCGCCGTGCAGTCGGGCACAAAGATGGCCGAGTGCTACGGCGCGGAGCTCATATATGAGCGCCACCGCCACCGCTACGAGTTCAACAACGATTACCGTGAGCCGCTTGAAAAGGCCGGCCTTACGTTCAGCGGCCTGTCGCCGGACGGCAGGCTCGTGGAGACGGTGGAGCTGTCAGACCATCCGTTCTTTATAGGCGTACAGTACCATCCGGAGTTTAAAAGCCGCCCCAACAAAGCGCATCCTCTGTTCAGGGGCTTTGTAAAAGCCGCCATGGAGACGGCTGCCGAATAGGGGAGTAAAGGAAAAAAGCGCCGCGCAGTCTGCTTCGGACATATCGAAGCGGTCTGCGCGGCATTTCTTTGCTTTTTTAGAGTATCTTTGACAAAAAATCTCTGGTGCGCTGGTTTTGGGGGTTTGAGAATATCTCCTGCGGCGTGCCCTGCTCTATCAGGCGGCCGCCGTCCATGAACATCACCCTGTCGCCGACTTCGCGGGCAAAGCCCATCTCGTGGGTTACCACCACCATGGTCATGCCCGTGCGCGCCAGATCCTTCATCACCTCGAGCACCTCGCCCACCATCTCGGGGTCGAGCGCGCTGGTGGGCTCGTCAAAGAGCATCACGTCCGGCTCCATGCACAGTGCACTGACTATGGCCACCCTCTGCTTCTGTCCGCCCGAAAGCTGGTTCGGGTACGCGCCGGCACGGTCGCCGAGCCCCACCCTGTCCAGCAGCGAGCGCGCCTTTGCCTCGGCCTCCGCCTTGGAGCGTTTGAGCAGCTTTACCGGCGCGAGCGTCATGTTGTCCAGCACCGTCATGTGCGGGAAGAGGTTGAAGTGCTGAAACACCATGCCCATCTTCTGCCTGTGCAGGTTTATGTTTATGGAGGCGTCGGTTATGTCAGTGCCCTCAAAAATCACCTTGCCCTCCGTGGGCATTTCGAGCAGGTTGAGGCAGCGTAAAAAAGTGCTCTTGCCGCTGCCTGAGGGGCCTATCACCACCACAACCTCGCCGCGGGCTATGTCCGCGTCCACGCCGTTCAGCGCGTGAATGCTGCCGCCCGCGAAGTGCTTTGAAAGACCGCGCACGGAAATGATTACGTCGTTTTTATCTGTGTTCACTTGAGCGCAGCCTCCTTTCGAGTATCGAGACGAGCTTGGTGAAGAACATCACTACGGCCAGATATATGAGCGCCACGGCAATCAGCGGCAGGAAGGGCGAATATGTCACCGAGCGGATGATTTCGCCGCCCTTGTTCAGATCCTTGACCGCCACGTAGCCGGATACGGAGGTCTCCTTGAGCAGGGCGATAAACTCGTTTGCCAGCGCGGGCAGCACGTCCCTCAGCACCTGCGGAAGTATTATGTATATCATGGTTTTGGTGTAGCTGAAGCCGAGCGAACGCCCCGCCTCGAACTGTCCCTGATCTATGCTCATAATGCCGCCGCGAATGATTTCGGCGACGTATGCGCCGGAGTTTATGCCAAACGCGATGACCGCCGCAACCGTGCCGTCTGAGCTCTGAGCGAAGATTATAAGGTACATTATGAGCAACTGCACCATTACGGGTGTGCCGCGAATCACGGTCAGGTATACGCCGCAGAGCTTGTCCGTGAGCTTGAGCAGCGTTTTGCCCGCTCCGGGGTGCATGTTGTCCTTGTTCTTTTCCCATGTAGTGCGCACGGTGGCGACCAGCGCGCCCAGCACTACGCCCATCAGACCCGACAGCAGGGTTATAAGCAGCGTCATGCCCAGACCCTTGAGCAGGTACTGCCAGCGGCTGTCGTCAAGGAAGTTCAGCTTGAAATCGGCTACGAAGCCGCTTAAATGCTTGCCGGGGGAGATTTTGTCCGCGGCCAGAAAGGCGGCGCGCATTTGCCTGTTCTGAAAAGTCTGTTCAAGCTCGTCTATCAGAGCGTTAAACTCGGCTTCGTCCATCTTTTCAAGCGCGTCCTCATCACCTGTGGAGGCAGCATACGCTTCAAGTATCCCAGCCTTCCATTCGCTGAAGGGGGAGCTGGACACCTCTACGCATATGAACGCGTCTTCGTAGGGCGAGGCGAGCATGTAGCGCACGCTTTCGCTTTCGCGCTTATACAGCACCTCAAAGGCTTTGCTCTGCAGGCTCTTGGCCTTGTTCGTGCCGTCGTCGGGGTAGATTATACGCGTTTGTTCGTACCCCTCGCTGAGCAGCAGCTCGCCTGTAGCGTAATAAGCGTAGACTGAGACGGTGAGGCCTTCGGTGTCCCTTGAGACAAAGTCAAACTGAGTGGTAAGCGCGTTTTGGTCCCTGTCTTCTGCGTCCTTGATCACGCTGAAGCCGTTTGGCGTGGAAACGCTCGCCAGCTTGTAATAGCCGTCCCTGTCATCAAAGTAGGCGGTGAGATAGTTGGTCTTCGCGCCGTCGAGCACGTATGAGCGCGTGTATTCAAGCTTTTGCCCGCCGAGCCTCTCAAGGTATTTGCCGTCTGTGACCGTGAGCGTGCCGTCGTCGTTCAGGTCAACCTCGTCAGGGCTGAGCGTATAGCTGTTGCTGCCCTGCTTGACCAGATAGACTGTGAGCACGTCCATCCTGTCCGCGTTTTCGAACAACAGCTTGTAGCCCAGGAAGGCGATGGCCGCTATCAGGACCGCGCTTATGCAGATTGTCAGTATGGTTTTGCGGGTCTTATTCATTTAAAGCCCTTTCTTGTGCATAAATATACTCAAAATGAATGAACGCGCCTGCGTCCCTTCATGCGGAGATTCAGGTTGGGTTTATTCGACGGGAATGTACTTGGCGATTATCTCGTCCACGACGCCCTCTGCGATGAGCTCCTCGAGCGCGGCGTTGATGCTGTTGAGCAGGTCGGTGTTGTCAAGCGCGATGGCGATGGCATATTCTTCCTCGCTGTAGTCGGTGTCCAGTATCGTCAGGCCCTCGTTGGCTTCGACAAACGCCTTGGCAGGGTTGTTGTCGATGATGACGCAGTCGATCTTGCCTGCAACCAGCGCGGCCACGGCGTCGGCGCCCGTCAGGTACTTGGCTACGTGATCGTCGCCGAAGTCGTCGGTGCAGTAGATGTCGCCGGTGGTGCCCTGCTGGACGCCTATCATGTAAGTGTTGCCCTCGGCATACAGATCGTCAATCGTAGTGATTGCGCTGCCCTCGGGCACTATAACGGACTGAACGCCTATAGCGTAGGTCACGGTGAAGTTGACGCTCTCCTCTCTCTCCGGGGTCTTGGTCATGCCGGCCATGGCAAAGTCGATTTTGCCGGAGGCGACCGAGGAGATCAGGTTGCCGAAGTCCATGTCGATGATTTCAAGGTCGTAGCCGAGCTTTTCGCATATGGCGGCGGCAATTTCGGCGTCTATGCCTACGATAACGCCTTCCTCATAATACTCGTACGGCGGGAAGGCCGCGTTGGTGCCCATAGTCAGCGTGTCGGCGAAGGCCGCGCCCATCATAAGAAGCGAAAGCGCAAGTACAATAGCAGTGATTTTTTTCATAATGATGTCCTCCATCGTTTTAGTATACGGGAATTATACACCAAATCGTTTAAAAATACAATAGGCCAGGGCGATAATTAACATAATATGCACATTGACTGAATATTTATACATTTATACCGCAGGCACACGCTCGGAGCATGAAGCGTTTGGACGCGTATCCTGTCTTAAGCTGCGCCGGATATGCTTTACCGGCAGAAGCACTTGTGCTATAATAAAAGCGGAAAAAGGATCCAAATAAGAGAACGGGGCGGAAGCAGTATGAACAGATGCGTGATTATAGGCGGCGCCGAAATAAAACGCTACGACAGGGCGCGCTCGCTCATCAGACAGGATGACTTCATAGTGTGCTGCGACAGCGGCCTTGCCCACTCAGAGCCGCTGGGCGTGCGGCCAAAGCTTATTGTGGGTGATTTCGACTCCCACGAAAACCCGCATATGGATGTGGAAACAATAGTGCTGCCCCGCGAAAAGGACGACACCGACACGTTTTATGCTGCAAAGCTCACCCTTGAACGCGGGTACGGCGACTTTTTGCTTTTGGGGGTTGCGGGCGGCCGCCTCGACCACACGTTGGGCAATATCTCGCTTATGCAGATGCTTGCCCTGAAGGGCAAAAAATGCGTCGCCGTGGACGACTATAGCGATATGGAGTTTGTGCTGCCAGGAGCTATATACACAGTAAACGACAGCTATGCTTACTTTTCGCTTTTGAACGTCTCGGGCACGGCAAAGGGCGTTACCATAAAAAACGCCAAATACCCGCTTGACGACGCCGTTATCGCCTGCGAATACGCCTACGCGATAAGCAACGAGCCTCTTGCGTCCCAAACCGCGGAAATCACGCTAAACGAAGGCCGCCTGCTGCTCGTGAGAGTTTTTCGTTAGTCCTCTTCGGGATTTGAGGCGAGCTGTGCGAAGCAAATAAAAAGCTCCGACCGATAATCGTGTTACCGGTCGGAGCTATATTATGTTTTTCAGCGCGCCGAAGACGACGGCTTGAGCACGCGCTTTGTGCCGGGAGTTATGGCTCTCTGCGGGCATACCAGCGCGCACAGGTGGCAGCCCACGCACCTTTGACCGTTCAGGCGGGGACGGCGGTTTTCGTCGAGGCGTATCGCCTGATGCCCGCCGTCCATGCAGGAGACGGCACAGCGCCCGCAGCCTATGCAGCGCTCCGTGTTGAACTTGGGAAAGATCACCGTGTCCCTCTCGAGCGTGTTTGTGTTGCTGTGCAGGGAGCTCAGGCCAAGCCCAATCACCTCTCGCACGTTCTTAAAGCCCTTTTCCTTAAGGTACAGATTCAGCCCCGCCTTGAGGTCGTCAATTATGCGGTAACCGTACTGCATCACGGCGGTGGTAACCTGCAGGGAGCCTGCGCCCAGAAGCAGGAACTCCAGCGCGTCCGTCCAGACCTCTATGCCGCCCATGCCGGACAGATGCATTCCCTTAAGCGCGGGATTCTGGCCTAACTCCGCCATGAACTTGAGCGCGATGGGCTTTACGGCGTTGCCGCTGTAGCCGCCTACGGCGCTTTGCCCGTGCACGGCCGGGGAGGATACGTACGTGTGCGGATTTATGCCCACCACGGATTTTATGGTGTTGATTGCGGCTATGCCGTCCGCGCCGCCCCGTTTGGCGGCTTCGGCGGCGGGGCTCATCTCGGCGACGTTCGGCGTGAGCTTGGAGAGCACAGGTATTTTGCACGCTCTCTTTGCCGAGGCAGTGAAGCGCTCCACAAGCTCGGGTATCTGACCTATGTCGGAGCCAAGCCCGCCCTCTGCCATGTTGGGACATGAGAAATTCAATTCCACCGCGTCCGCGCCGTTCTCCTCGCACATGCGGGCGAGCTCGCCCCACTCGGCCTCGTTCTGTCCCATAATAGAGGCGAGTATGAATTTGGAGGGATAGTTTTGCTTGAGCCTGCGGAAGACCTCCATGTTTTCGGCCACGTCGTGATCCGAAAGCTGCTCTATGTTCTTAAAGCCTATGATGCTGCCGTCGCCGCCCGTGATGGCGGAAAAGCGGGGCGAGGCCTCGTGGATGTCGAGCGTGCAGATGGTTTTGAAGCACGCGCCCGCCCAGCCCGCGTCAAAGGCCCGGGCGCACATGTCGTAGGTGCTTGCCACCACGGAGGAGGAGAGCATAAACGGGTTTTCCAGCTTTATGCCGCACAGGTCGCATTGCAGAGAAGCTTCGCTTTCGGGCGCCGCAGTTTCACATTCGGGCTTTACCTGATAGCACAGCCGGTTGATGAGATCGCGTATAGGCACCTCGCCGGGGCGCACGCACGTGCGCTCGCAGGGCGCGTGGCACACGAGGCAGGGGCTCTGCCCGGGCAGGGTGAGCGCCGCTCCCTGTTCGTTTGAAAACCATATGGAGCGCAATAGTGCCGCGGGCTTTAGCTTTTCGCAGGCTGAATCGCAGGGCGCGTCTGAGCACAGGGCGCAGCGGATCATATCCGAGCGGCTGATGCGGGGCTGTATGGGAATCATGTGCGTACCTCCTTGGTGTTTTGCAACGCGACGTGTCTTTCGCATGTCTGAATTGTACAGTCCGTTTGACGGCGGCTCAGAACGTGTCCACAAAGCGGCGCTCCTCGAGCCAGGCAATCATGTTGAGCACGAGAAAATTCCAGTTCTGAAAGTCGTGGGTAACTATGGGCTCGCCTGTGTCGGGGTTGTAGTATTCGTGCAGCGAGCCGCTCTTTTCGAGGTCGCGCCCGAAAAGCTCTATCGTTTTATGCGCCATTTCGGTCGCGTCATCGGTATAGCCGTATTTGAGCATGCCTGAAAACAGCATGAAATTGCTTATGCCCCACACGGGCCCGCGCCAGTTGGAGGGGTTGTTCGAGGCGCGCAGATCGTACATTTTCTCGAGGCGGGACAGCGAGCGCACGCCCGCCTTGCAGGCAAAGGTGCGCTTGTCGCGCGCCCTCTCCATAACGCGCGCGGCCTGCTTTTCGTCCGCAATGCCCGCCCACAGCGCCATGAAGCCCGACCAGCTGTCTATGCGGGTGAGCACGCAGGGGTAGTCGCGCGGCGCGCCGGAGTGCAGCCAGTCGCCCGCATTTACGGGTCTCAGAGCGAAGTCCACGCTGTAGTACATGCCGTCGCGCTCGTCCCAGCACCACTTGTTTATCGCGTCCGCGAGGGTTTGCGCCTTGAAGCGGAAGGCGTTCGCCTTTGTCATGTCGCCCCGCATCTCCATGAGGTAGCCGAAAGCGAGCAGCTCGCGGTACATAAGGCAGTTTAAGTAAATCGAGCCGCAGCTGGCGTCAGGCCTGTAGAACACGGCGGGGTCGTTGTCTACGCCCACGGCCATGTCGTCCTGCCAGTACATAAGGCCGGTCTGCAGCTCCATGTACCTTTCGAGGTAGCAGTTTATGAAGCGCTCGAGCGCGGGCAGACGGCTCTCTATCCAGTCCGTCCGGCCGCCGTCCCTCTGCACCAGAAACGCTATGTGCTGCGCCAGCACGGGCTTGTGCATGTTGGTTTTGAACACCTTTTCCTTCTCTTCATCGAGGTGCAAAAAGCCCTGCGGGGTTATGCAGATGGGCATAAAGCCTTCATCTGTCATGTTGTCAAGAAAATTAAGTGCGCAGCCGCGCTCGTATTCGAGAAATTCGCCTGTCTTTCCGCTGTCTGCCTCAACCTGACCCATCACCACGCTCGCAAGCCATGAGTCCCAGTCCCACAGGTTAGTGGAATAATAGGGGCTTAAAGGCGAGGTGGGCACTATGTATTTGTGCTTTAGCGCCCCGCCCGGCTCGCGCGTCATGTCGCGCACGTTTTCGGTGATGTACTTTTTCAATTCCTCTATATACTTCATATAAGTCTTCCCTTCAAAACTTGCCGCCACGCAGGCAGAGTACATGCCGCGTAGGTCGACAGCGTTTATGCTTGCTCTCTTAGTAAAAATTATATTCGCGATAAAACAAAAAGTCAATACAAAAGCGTGTTTAAGACGCGAAATGGCGATATATCGCCTGAAAACATATTTGCAGCCAAAGAAAATGCGCTTAAACACATTGCGCCCGGCGCGAATTTCGAAACAGTCTCAAATAGTAACGAAATGTGACCAAATGCGGTTTTTTTGTTAATCGAAGATACAAAGCTTTGTAAACATTTTCGCAATATACAGACATATATTTATGGTATCATAACAGTGGAAGGAAGGTGATTTTTAATGAAAAAGTTTATCTCTCTGCTTATGGCGCTGTGCCTCATGCTGACGATGTTCGTCGCGTGCGCTGAGACGATAAAGACCCCCACTGCCGGCGGCACGATATATCTGCGCAAGGGTCCCGGCACCAAGTACGGCGCCAACGGCACCGTATCCAACGGCGACAGCATTACCGTGCTCGAAAAGGGCAAGGCCTGGACCAAGATTCAGACCTCGGACAGCCGCGAAGGCTATGTCAAGAACCTCTACATCTCGGGCATGGGCAACAACTACGCTGACGGCACCACTTATTATTCCAAGGCCAAGAGCGGCACGATCAAGACCAAGTACGCTTCCAGCACCGTCAACATGAGGGCGGGCGCCAACAAAAGCGAGGCTAAGGTGATGTCGCTCAAGAGCGGCACCAAGGTCAAGGTGCTGGGCAAGAACGGCTCCTGGTACCTCGTCCAGACCTCCGGCGGCACCGCGGGCTACGTCAAGAGCACCTACGTCAGCACCAGCGGTGGCAGCTCTTCATCCTCGAGCACCACAACCGCCACCGTAAAGAACTGCAATGCCGTCAACATGAGATCCACGCCCAACGGCGCAAAGATTCTCGTGCTTGCCAAGGGCACAAAGGTGACCGTGCTCAGCAAGGCCAATTCCAGCTGGTGGAAGGTAAAATACGGCAGCAAGACCGGTTACATCTACAGCAAATACCTCAAGTGATTATCCCCCAAATGAGGCGCCCGCATGTGTTGTGCGGGCGCTTTACAGTGGTGTTATGACGTTCAAGGAGATATCATGAGTGATGAGCTTAAGCCGCGCTGCGACTGGGGCTTTACGCCGGGCGAGGTGTGGCACAATCAAAGGATGCTCGCTTACCACGACGAGCGCTGGTGCAAAAGCGAGCACAGGGATAACGAGCTGTTTGCAATGCTGATACTGGAGGGCATGCAGGCGGGCGTAAGCTGGCTTTTGATACTTAACAAGGAGGAAGCCTTCCGCGAGGCGTTCGACGGCTTCGATCCCGTTATCGTGGCCGCCTACACGCCCGAAAAGGTGGAGGCGCTGATGCTAAACAAAGGCATCATACGCAACCGCCGCAAAATCGAGGCCACTATAACCAACGCCCACGCCTTTCTCGAGGTGCAGGCGGAATTCGGCAGCTTCGACAGGTATATATGGTCATTCACGGACGGGCAGACGATAGATCACCGCCTCAAGAGCGCCCTGGACATGCCCGCAAAGGACGAGCTTTCCGAGCGGGTGAGCCGTGATCTCAAGCGGCGTGGCTTCAAATTTGTGGGTCCAACGATAGTGTATTCCTACCTGCAGGGCATAGGCGTGATAAACGACCACACAATCGACTGCGCCTACAGATAGACC
>JAFPYA010000207.1 GCA_017412445.1 Clostridia bacterium | reverse complement strand
GCGCTCGTGATAATCGACGTGTTCGCACAGTCGCGTGCAAAGGAATACCCCTACACCGAGACAACCCACCTTAAGCTCGGCCAGATATTCACCATTCCCATAAAAAACCGCAAATTCATGATGTGCATGCTGTTGATGTTTTTATGGAACATCCTCTGCAACCTGAACAATGGCACATGGAACTACCATCTGCTCAATCACCTCGGCTACTCCTACACGCTCATAAACTGCATGTCGGTATCCTATACCGTAATACTCACGCTCACCTCACGCCTGTGGCGCAAGGTGCTGCGCAAGTACTCGTGGGTCAAGACGTTTGGCCTGTGCTGCCTTATGAGCTTCCCTCTGGAGCTGGTTTACTTTTTGCTCAATCCCCGCATAGCCTACGTATACGTGATAGTGAGCCTTTGGCAGAACGTGATAAACGTGGGTTTCAACCTTTCATACGCAAACATACTCTATATGAACCTGCCCGAGGAAAATTCAACGGCTTACATATCCTTTAACGCAGTGGGCAGCAACGTCTGCGCACTCGTAGGCATGGTGGCAGGCACGCTGATAGTGTCCTCGAGGGCCGACACTCCCTTCAGCTTCATAGGCCTTGAGGTCTATACTGTGCAGTTTACCTGCCTTATCAAAACCGTGATGATGATGGGCGTGGGGCTTATGTGCTACTTCGCGTGGAAATCCTTTACTTCAGATGCCGAAATGGAAGCGCTCAGGAGCTGACCGCTCCGCGCTTAAAAGTATATTTGAGAGGTGAATAAAATGCCCGAAAGCAAAGCGTCCTGCCTTAAATTCATTGCACCCGCAAAGGAAATCAAGCTGCCTGTGCTTATCAAGCGCTTTACCTGCCCCGCGAACGTCAAAAGCGCCAGCCTGATGATAACGGGTCTCGGACTGTACCGCGCCTATATCAACGGCGAAAGGGTCGGCGATGACTGGCTGACCCCCGGCTACAACGACTACGACGCATATGTGCGATATCAGACCTACGACGTAAGCAGCCTGCTCAAGGCGGACTGCAACACGATAGAGATTTATCTTGGTGACGGCTGGTATTCAGGCCGCATCGGCCTCGACAGGCCGGAGGGCAAGCGCTGGGGCGAGACGCTTATGGCGGCGGCGCGGCTGACCTTGTGCGACGGCGCAAACGAAACCTGTATCGACACCGACGAGACCTGGGAGGCGATACAGTCGCCCGTCTGCTTTACCGACATATACGACGGCGAAATCAGGAATGACACGCTTGAGACAGGCGAACCCGTGCCCTGCCGCTTTGTAGAAAACAAGTGGAAGCTCGTGCCTCAGTTCTCCCCCGCCGTAAGAGCCCGCGATGAGCTCAGGCCCGCCCTCATAATCACGCCCAAGGGCGAAAGCGTGCTGGATTTCGGCCAGAACATGGCGGGCGTGGTGCGCTTTGTTTGCCGCGCGCCCAAGGGTACAAAAATCTACATGCAGTTCGGCGAGGTGCTGCAGGGCGGCTGCTTCTACAGGGACAATCTCAGAAGCGCCAAGGCCGAATACACTTACATCGCCGACGGCGAGGAAAACACCATAGAGCCGTTCTTCACCTTCTACGGCTTCAGGTACGTAAAGGTCGAGGGGCTTGAAAAGGTCAATCCCGACGACTTTACCGCGCTCGCGCTGTCCTCCGATCTGCCTGTGACAATAGACGCCGAAACCGGTCACAAGGGC
>JAFPYA010000206.1 GCA_017412445.1 Clostridia bacterium | reverse complement strand
CTTTCATTGCTCAGACTTGTCGGGTTTTGAGTGTAATAATGTTCGCTCATTCTGCCTCCATGCCTGCCGCCTCGTACAGCAGCCTTATTTCGTCTGGTGTAAGTGCTCTGCTTTCGCCCTCGGCAAGCGTTTCATCGAGCGTCAGGCCCGCGATGGATATGCGCTTAAGCTTAAGCACCTCGTGGCCGACCTTACTGAACATGCGCTTTACCTGATGAAACTTTCCCTCGCTTATGAATACCCTTGCAAGCGAAAACACTTCGCCCGCGTCGTCTATTTCGAGCTTTGCCGGCTTTGCGATAAAGTCGCCGAGGTCGAGCCCCGCGGCGAAAGCGTCAATATCGTTTTGAGTGAGCCGCCCTTCGACCTTGGCTATGTATTGCTTCATTGCATCGTGCTTAGGCGAAATCAGCCTGTGGGCGAGCACGCCGTCAGTGGTCAGTATCACAAGCCCCGTCACATCCTTATCGAGTCGACCTACAGGGCCAAGGTCCTTAAAGCGCATTTCGCGCGGCAAAAGGTCGATGACGGTTCTCTCGCCGTGGGTGTCCTCGGTCGCCGTGATTACGCCGGAGGGCTTATTGAGCATTATATGCCTGTGAAGACTCAGGTCAACCGGCTTAGAGTCTACCGTAACCGCATCGGTCGCTTCGACCCTCATTGCCGCGTCCCGCGCGATTATGCCGTTAATGCACACGCGCCCTTTTTTGATTGCGTCCTTTGCCTCGCTGCGGCTTAAACCGGCAAGGCTGACCGCTTTATCCAGCCGCATTTTACTGCCTCCGTGGATGTTATACAGCGCACACATGGCATTATTTGCCAGGTTTTCGCGCCCGCGATTTGTATAACAGTATATCATTATTTTCGCAATAAAACAAGTACAAAAAAGGGTGGAAATAATAACACCAAATCAATGTAATTATGCCTCGAAATGTGCTATAATAATATAGTAGGAAATTCTTTTTATATGAGAGGTTTTCGATGGCACAATCTGTACATTACGATGAAAGTAACATTCAAATTCTCGAGGGGCTTGAGGCTGTAAGACGCCGCCCCGGCATGTACATCGGCTCTACCGACGAAAGAGGTCTGCACCATCTGGTTTACGAAATCGTGGACAACGCCGTGGACGAGGCGCTGGCGGGCTATTGCAAAAACATAAACGTGACCCTGTTCAGGGACGGCAGCGTCGAGGTTCAGGACGACGGCCGCGGTTTCCCCGTGGGCATTCATCCCAAAGTCAACAAGCCCGCAGTTGAGGTGTGCCTCACCATGCTGCACGCAGGCGGCAAGTTCGGCGGCGGCGGCTATAAGGTAAGCGGCGGCCTGCACGGCGTGGGCGCAAGCGTTGTAAACGCCCTAAGCAAGCACCTGATGGTGACAGTGTATCAAAACGGCAAAATCTACCGTCAGGAATACGAGCGCGGCAAAACGCTCTACGACCTTAAGATAATAGGCGATACCGAACGCACGGGCACTACCGTCAGGTTTTGGCCTGACGTAAAGACAGGCGAAACGCCTGAGCCCGGCATATTTGAAACCGGCGCATTCGAGTTTGAAACGCTGCATGTGCGCTTCCGCGAGATGGCTTTTCTGAACAAGGGCATTCGCATAACCCTGAAGGACGAGAGAAACGAAAACGGCAGGTTTGAAGAATATCACTACGAAGGCGGCATTAAGTCCTTTGTCGAATATCTGAACACGAACAAGACCTGCCTGTTCGAGGAGCCCATCTACATCGAGGGCATAAAGGACGGCTCCTCTATCGAGGTGGCGCTGCAGTGGAACGACGGCTACAACGAAAACGTGCTGTCCTTTGCCAACAACATACACACGCCTGAGGGCGGCACCCACCTTGTGGGCTTCAGAACCGCGCTCACTCGCGTGATAAACGATTACGGCCGCAAAAACAAGATGCTCAAGGACAGCGACCAGAACCTGACCGGCGAGGACGTGCGCGAGGGACTGGCAGCTGTGGTGAGCGTAAAGCTCGAGGAGCCCCAGTTTGAAGGACAGACAAAGAGCAAGCTGGGCAACAGCGAGGTTCGTCCGATGGTGGACGCGCTGGTAAGCGACAAGCTGGCAGAGGTGTTTGAGGAAAATCCCGTGCTTGCAAGAGGCGTGCTCGACAAGTGCTTAAGCGCCGCAAGGGCGAGAGAGGCCGCCCGAAAGGCGCGCGACCTTACCCGCAGAAAGACCGCTCTGGAAAGCGCCGCGCTGCCCGGCAAGCTCGCCGACTGCTCAGAGCGCGATCCCGCCAAGTGCGAAATTTTCCTGGTTGAGGGCGACAGCGCCGGCGGCAGCGCGAAGGAAGGCCGCGACAGGCATTTTCAGGCCATACTTCCCCTGCGCGGCAAGATACTGAACGTCGAAAAGTGCCGCATGGACAGGATGCTCGCAAACGAGGAAATCAAAGCCATGATTACCGCCTTTGGCGGCGGCTTCGACAGGGAGTTTGACGAAACGAAGCTCAGATATCACCGCATCGTCTGCATGACCGATGCCGATGTCGACGGCAGCCACATACGCATACTCATGCTCACCTTCTTCTTCAGGCATTTCCCCGGCCTGATAGAGAACGGCTATGTGTACATCGCCCAGCCCCCGCTTTATAAAATCACGAAGGGCAAGACCGAAAAGTATGTCTACAGCGACGAGCAACTGCAGGCGTATCTCGACGAAATCGGCAGGGACAGCAAGCCCGATGTGCAGCGCTACAAGGGCCTTGGCGAAATGAGCGCCCAGCAGCTTTGGGACACCACAATGAATCCCGCGGTGCGCAACATGTACAGGGTGACGCTGAAGGACGCGATAGCGGCCGACCAGCTCTTTACGCTTCTGATGGGCGATCAGGTCGAGCCCCGCAAGGATTTCATCGAAAAGAACGCTCACCTCGTAAGCGAGCTTGACGTGTAATGGAGGGCAGGCAAATTGAACGATCAGTTTAATATAGGCAATCTCACTCCCCTCGACGTGGAGGAGGAGCTTAAAAAATCATTCATATCCTACGCCATGGCGGTTATCGTCAGCCGCGCCCTGCCGGACGTGCGCGACGGTCTCAAGCCCGTGCACAGGCGCATACTTTACTCCATGATGGAGCTGGGCAACACGCCTGACAAGCCTTACCGCAAATCCGCGCGTATAGTCGGCGACGTGCTGGGCAAATATCACCCCCACGGTGACTCGGCCGTGTACGACGCAACGGTGCGTCTGGCGCAGCCCTTCAATACGAGGTATCCCCTCGTAGACGGTCAGGGCAACTTTGGCTCCGTGGACGGAGACGGCGCGGCGGCAATGCGATACACCGAGGTCAGGCTGCAAAAGCTGGCACTCGAAATGGTGCGCGATCTGGACAAGGAGACCGTCGACTTTTACCCCAACTTCGACGAAACGCTCATGCAGCCCGAGGTCATGCCTGCAAGGTTCCCGAACCTGCTGGTTAACGGCTCTGCCGGCATAGCGGTCGGCATGGCCACCAACATCCCGCCCCACAATCTGGGCGAGGTGATAGACGCCTGCGTATACATGATAGACCATCCCGACTGCGAAGTCGACGACCTGATGAAATTCATAAAGGGCCCCGACTTTCCGACGGGCGGCATCATACTGGGGCAAAGGGGCATATACGACACGTACCATACCGGACGCGGCAGGATTATAGTCAGAGCCAAGCATGAAATCGAGGAGATGACTCAGAACCACCAGCGCATAGTAGTGACCGAAATCCCATACATGGTCAACAAAGCAAACCTCGTAGCCAAAATCGCGGAGCTCGTGCATGAAAAGCGCTTGGAGGGCATAAGCGACATACGAGATGAAAGCGACCGCAAGGGTATGCGCATAGCCATTGAGCTTAAGCGCGACGTGTCCGCAAACGTGGTGCTTAACTACCTCTACAAGCACACGCAGATGCAAGAAACCTTCGGAGCGATAATGCTGGCGTTGGTGAACGGCGAGCCCAAGGTGCTTTCGCTCAAATCCATAATTCACCACTACCTCGAGCATCAAAAAGACGTCATTACCCGCAGGACGAAGTACGAGCTCAACAAGGCCGAGGCCAGAGCGCACATACTCGAGGGTCTGCTTATAGCCCTCGACCGCATAGACGAGGTAATCAACCTTATCCGCTCGAGCGCCAACCCCGCAATAGCCAAGCAGGGCTTGATTGACAATTTCGGCCTCGACGACAAGCAGGCTCAGGCCATTTTGGACATGAGGCTGCAGCGCCTGACCGGACTGGAAAGAGACAGGCTTCAGCAGGAATACGCCGACCTCGAAAAGCTGATTGCGTACTACAAGCAGGTGCTCGCCGACGAGGTGCTGCTTATGGGCATAGTTAAGGACGAAATCACCGAGATCCGCAACAAGTATGCCGACCCGCGCCGCACCGAGATAAGCGCGCTCGACGGCGAGATAGACATGCTCGACCTCATAGAGGAAGAGGACATGGTGATCACCATCACCCATAACGGCTACGTCAAGCGTCTGCCCTCCTCCACCTACAGGGCGCAGCGGCGCGGCGGCAAGGGCGTGATAGGCGCGACCGCCAAGGAGGAAGACTTTATTGAACAGCTCTACGTGACCAGCACGCACGACGCGATTATGTTCTTTACCGACAAGGGCAGGGCATTCAAGAAGTTCTGCTACGAAATTCCCGAGGCAGGGCGCACAAGCCGCGGTACGGCGATTATCAATATGCTGCAGCTTGACGGCGGCGAAAAGGTGAGCGCCATACTGCCCGTGCCCGAAGAAAACAAGGACGATTACTACCTCATCATGGCAACGCGCAAGGGCATAATCAAGCGCATCGAACTCAGTGCCTTTGCAAACATCCGCAAGACCGGTCTTATCGCCGTGACGCTCAAGGAAAACGATTCGCTTATCGCCGTGCGCCTTACAAGGGGCGACAGTCAGCTTATGCTCGGCTCACGCAACGGCTTCTCAATACGCTTTGACGAAAGCGAGCTGCGCGCCATAGGCAGAAGCGCGATGGGCGTACGCAGCATGGATCTTAGCGAGGACGACGAGGTGGTAGACCTGAGCGTGGTTGACGATGAGAGCAAGACCGTGCTTGCAATCACCGAAAACGGCTACGGCAAGCGCACGAGCCTCGACGAATTCCGCGTGCAGAGCCGCGCCGGCAAGGGCATAAAGGCCATGCAGATAACCGAAAAAACCGGCAGGCTCGCAGCTCAGCTGCTGGTGAGCGAGGACGAGGACCTGATGCTGATAACCGTGGACGGCACCATCATAAGGATTCCCGTTTCCTCCATCTCCGTACAGGGCCGCTCGACTCAGGGAGTGCGCCTGATGAAGGTGGGAGACAGCAAGATAATCCGCGTCGCGCCCTCCTCAAAGGAAGAGGAGCTGCCAGAGGAAGCCGCGGAAGATAATGCGGCTGGCCCGGACGGCGATTCGGATGCGGACGGCATAAACGACAACAGCCCCAACGCGCTTGACAGGCTTCTTGAGGACATCGAAAACAATCCCGAGCCCCCGGCCAATGACGACAGCGACATCTGATTAATAATCTGATACATAACACACTCCGACGCCGCGCGCAAGTGCGCGGCGCCTTTGTTTTATATTCGTTGCAAAGTATAAGCAAATCATACGACGCATCGGGCTAAGATCACTCTCTTTTGGCAGCTGATGGCGACACCGCAATTAAGCGTTTCGCATTAGATGTTCTCATGATAATGAGTATATAATTCCTGATCTAATATTTTATCAGTAAATAGTATTGCTAAATTATGTTGTGATTAGTATAATATAATAAATTTTGATAGTTATTTGGACAATTTACGATAGTATCACGCTATTTGTGCGGACGGATTAGTGGTTTAATATTATCAGCGAGCAACAAATGCTCATTATCATTTCAAGGAGGCTAACAATATGAGAAAGCTGCTTTGCCTGATGCTCATGCTGGCAATAGTGCTCAGCATCGCGCCCTCGCTTGCCGAAAGCGAGCTTGAGCCGGTAACCCTCACCGTGTTCCGCGGCGACCCCGGCGACCAGCCCACCGACGACAACAAAATCTACAAGCTCATCGAGGAAGAGTTTGGCGTAACCTTCAAGTTTGAATTCCTTGCAGGCGATCTGGACGAGAAGCTCGGCCTCATGATCGCGGGCGAAACCTATCCCGACCTGTTTGACGGCGGCAACAGTGCCGACCTGATCATCAACGCCGGTGCGCTGATCAACCTGCTGGACTACATCAACCCCGATGACACCCCGAGACTGTGGGCGCACATTGAGCCTCAGAAGGCTCGCCTCATCGAGGAAGACGCGGACGGCAACGAAGTGCTCTACATCATACCCAACTACGGCCTGACCGACGGCGATCAGATAGTCAACAGCGTAAACGGCCCCGCGTTCTTTGTACAGAAGCAGGTGCTGGCCTGGGCGGACTATCCCGAGATTCACACGCTCAACGAGTATTTTGAGCTTATCGAAGTCTTCCTTGACGAGTATCCCACCAACGCAGACGGCAATCCCTACACCGGCTTCGCCATCCTTTGCGAAGACTGGCGCCTCTTCTG
>JAFPYA010000205.1 GCA_017412445.1 Clostridia bacterium | reverse complement strand
CCCGCCATAATGAAGTTCGTGCGCGAGGACCCCGAGGCGCTCAAGTACGCCATGAACGTGATTGCCGAGGATCTTAAGCTGCTGGTGAAGGGCCTAATCAACACCGCCGGCTGCGACGGCATATTCTACAGCGTGCAGAACGGCGAAATAGACCGCTTCACGCCCGAGGAGTACGCCTCGTGGCTCAAGCCCGCCGAGCTGGACGTCCTTTCCTACGCCAACAGCTTAAGCGACATGAACGCCATGCACTTCTGCGCCTGGGAAAACGTGCCCAACCGCCTCTCCCTCTGGGACGACTACAAGGCGCCCGTAATCAGCTGGTCGCGCTATATGGACATTATGGACATAAACGAGGCCAAGCGCCGCTTCGGCTGCACCGTATGGGGCGGCTTTGACAATCGCCCGGGCAGCTTTCTTTACACCGCCGGCAGGGAAGAAATTGAGCAGGCCACCGCACAGCTCATCGCCGAGGGCGGCAAGACCGGCTACATCCTCGGCTCGGACTGCAGCATGCACGGCTCCCTCGCCGACGAAAGGATCCGCTGGGTCGCCGAGGCGTCAAGGAAGATATAAACAGAAGCACAAAAGATACAAAAGGGGGAGCTGTCCCCCTTTTTTTAAGGCCATGACCAACTTCAAAACCCAATAAGATAACTGTAAGGAAGTGCCTGTATGAAACGGATAATAGCTCTGATAACCCTGATGTGCGTATTGGCGGCAAGCGTTTTTGTCGTCGCGGAGAGCGATAAATGGCTTTGCCCCTCCTGCGGGATAACGGCAAATGGGAACTTTTGCATGAACTGCGGCACCAGGAGGCTGACAGGCGACCCGAACGCGGAGCAATATGAAGTCGGCATACATATCGACTTTGAAGAGAACCTGATGTTTTCAACCTACGCGGTTGAAATGTACATCGACAACGTGTTCGTCACTAAGATGGAGCACGGCAGAAACTACGATGGTTCAGTAAAGCTTACGGCCGGAAGCCACGCGATAAAGTTCGCAAAATCGGGCGATTTGAACGTCTGCGGCACCTGCAATATAGTCATAGAGGGCGACTGCTCGTTCTCGTGCGGCATACAGGCGAAGAACAACCGCGTAAAAATTACTGATGATAAAGTGACAACAGGCGGCCTCGAAACGGCGACCGGCGCGGGCAATGACGCTGCCGTACAAAACAGCGGTGACGGCGCGCAGGCGGGCGAGACCATCACGCCAATCCGGGTAAATGGCAACTACGAGCTCGAGCTGACCGTTTATTTCAGAAAGAATCTGATGTTTTCTACCTATGACGTCGATATGTATTTTGACGGCGAGTTCATAGCCACCCTGCCTCACGGAGAAGATTACAGTGGAACGCTTCTCGTGTCAAAAGGCGTACATATGATTTATTTCTATAAGCATGGGGACAAGACAACCAAAGGCGTGGCCCAGTTCAGCGTAAACTACAACACAACATTCTCCTGTCATATTCACGCAATGAGCCTCGGCGTATGGGTCACAGAGGAGAAACTGTACGGCCTTAATATGGATAAAGGGGAATACATGAGCAGTTGCGTCACTGTAGAGTACAACAAAGCCGCGAGATACCCCGATGACTATGTAGGACAGAAGATATACGTATCCGGTAAAGTAACGCGATTGCAGGAAGGCTACGGTGGCAGCCTGGTTCAGCTTCTTGTGAGTGATTCCGACAAAAATGAATGGTACGTGTTCTACATAAGACCGGATGGCGAATCACGTATTTTGGTTGATGACAAAGTGACGGTTTACGGTCTGTACGACGGTGTTACCGACTATACAATAGGCGGTTTGAGCGGCTCCGAGCCAATTCCGGCGGTTATAGCGCAATACATAGATATCCGTTAAGCTGTCTGTTCAGGTATGCCCGCCGGATTGCCAATCAGAGACGAGGGCAATTGGCAGCTGCCGAATACGGCGCAGCAAAAAGGACTGCCGGGGCGAACGCCCGGGGCAGTCCTTTGTTTAAAAAGCGGGAAAACCGTCAGCCCTTGAGTATATCGTCTATCCTCTTCAGCTCGTCATCGGTGAAGGCGGTGTTGTGCACGGCCTCTATGTTTTCGATTATCTGCTCAGGGCGGCTGGCACCTATTAGGGCGGAGGTCACGACCTCGTCCCTCAGCACCCAGCTGAGCGCGAGCTGGCTGAGCTTCTGGCCGCGCTCAAGGGCGATCTCGTTGAGCAGAGCCACCTTTTTGAGCTTGTCGTCCGTGATGGCCTGAGGCTTCAAATATCTGGGGTCGTGGGCGGCTCTCGAGTCCGCGGGGATGCCGTTTAAGTACTTGCCGGTGAGTATGCCGTTCTGAAGCGGGGCAAAGCAGATGCAGCCCACGCCCTTTTCGCGCAGCACGTCGGTAAGGCCGTCCTCTATCCAACGGTTGAGCATTGAATAGCTGGGCTGCTCTATCAGGCAGGGCGTGCCCAGAGCGCGCAGCGTGTCTATGGCCACGCGCGCCTCCTCGGGCTTGTAGTTGCTTATGCCCACGTACAGCGCCTTGCCGCTTCTGACTATGCTGTCGAGCGCGCCCATGGTCTCCTCGATGGGAGTGTCAGGGTCGGGACGGTGGTGGTAGAAGATGTCCACGTAGTCCACGTGCATGCGCTTGAGCGACTGATCGAGGGAGGAGATCAGGTACTTGCGGCTGCCGTGGTCACCGTAGGGGCCCGGCCACATGTCGTAGCCCGCCTTTGTGGAGATCACGAGCTCGTCCCTGTGGGTGTGCCAGTCGCGGTCCATGTGTATGCCGAAATTGCGCTCGGCTTCGCCGTAGGGCGGACCGTAATTGTTGGCGAGGTCAAAATGGGTGATGCCGCAGTCGAAGGCGGTTCTGAGTATGCTCTGCTGCTGGCCAAAGGGCGTGATATCGCCGAAATTGTGCCAAAGCCCAAGTGAAATCTCGGGCAGCATGAGCCCGCTGCGCCCGCACCTGCGGTAAACCATGCGCTCGTATCGCTTTTCATCCGGTATGTAAGCCATAGTCGATCCTCCTGTCAATTCATTCCCATAAATTATACAACATAAACCGTATAAAAGCAAGCCGGGCAGCCGCAAAAAAACAGCGGGTAGAAACCCGCTGCGAAGCATCTCGGAATAAGGAGCTGTTGCGCCGCCGTTTACTGCCGGAGGGAAAGCTCGCCTGCGTTCATGTAAAACAGCCTGTCGGCGCAGCGGGCGGCCTCCTGCTCGTGGCTCACCATCATTACCGCCGCGCCGCGCCCGGCTTCGGCCTTCAAAAGGGACAGCACTGTCCTGGTATTCTCGTCGTCAAGGTCGCCGGTCGGCTCGTCGGCGAATATGAAATCGGGCGTCAGGCACAGCGCGCGCACTATCGCCATGCGCCTGAGCTCGCCGCCCGAAAGCTCCTTTGGAAACGCGTTTTCGATTTGGAAAATGCCGAGTGCCTCCATGAGAAACGATATTCGCTTTTTCAAATCCGCGTCGGCGTTCTTTCCCGCGAGCGATACGGGCAGCAGTATGTTTTCCATTG
>JAFPYA010000204.1 GCA_017412445.1 Clostridia bacterium | reverse complement strand
GCTTCCATTGTCTTGGGGGTGGGCTGAAGGATGTCGATTAAGCGCTTGTGAGTGCGCTGCTCGAACTGCTCACGGCTGTCCTTGTGCTTGTGAGGACTGCGCAGTATCGTGATGATTTCCTTCTCCGTGGGGAGCGGTATGGGACCGGACACCTTGGAGCCGTTGCGCTTGGCGGTCTCAACGATGCGCGCCGCACTCTCGTCGATCACGGAATGCTCGTAAGCCTTCAGCTTGATACGAATCTTCTGGCTTGCCATTATGGGTTTTCCTCCTTTTGGACTCATGCACACGCTGCCGGGCGTGCCCTATTAGTAATTTCATTCGACGGCGCATGAGCCGTCGCCCGATTGTCGGACTGGTCCCCGGAAATTACCGGCTTTAGGCCGCAACCTCCCGGTTCATCCCTATCGCTGTGCGAGCCCTGCCGGCAGACAGGCATAAAACGCCCACACGCGAACGGATAAATTATACACCCGTGAGGCCAATTGCTCAAGTTATTTTACGGTTATTTGTATTAAATTAAGTTTAATCCGATGCGCTGTACAGAAGATTTAACCTTTCGCAGGGCCTATTGAGGCATGAAATACCGCCTGTCAGACGGTTTTACCACGTAAGCAGCCCGTGCAGCTCATCAAACAATCACAGCAGCAGCTTTTGCGGCCGCCGCTGTGATTCTGTTCATGGGTCCCGTTACGCATTTGCATACTCGCTCATGCCGGTTGCGATGCGCACGGCGTGGTCTGAGCAGCGTTCGAGGTCTATTGCCATGTCGTTGAAAATCACGCCGCCTCTGGGGTCGCACTGCTCGCTCATTAGGCGTTCTACATGCTTTTGCGTGATTTCTTCCACTATATCATCCACTTCCTCCTCAAGCGCCAATTGCTCGGGAATCTGCTCGTATTTTTCCAATTCAAAAATTTCGAGCGCTTCATTCATGGAGTTCATGGTGGCCTGTGAAAGACGTTTGAGCTCTTCGATAGCGACGTCGGAAATCACCGCCCGCTTCTCAATCAGCGTTTGAGCGTACTCCGCTATGTTTTCAGCGTGATCGCTCACCCTTTCGAGGTCGTCCACAATCTGTATCATGCGGTAGAGCGTGTTCATGTATTTGGGGGTCATGTTTGTGGTTCTGAGTTCCACCAACTTTTCGGCAATCTGATGCGTCAGCTCGTCCACGTTGTTTTCCGTCTCCATGACCTGCTGCTGCTTTGCGCTGTCGGTTTCAAAAAAGCTTTCAAGCGAAAGCTGCAGGTTGCCAATTGAGATGTGACCCATGCGGGCGATTTCTCTTCGGGCGAGACCAATGGTCATGACCAAAGGCAGCTTGTCGATTTGGCCCTGATTTAAGTAAACCAGCTGTTTTTCCTCGCTGCGCTTCTTTTCCGCCTCGGTGACGGGTATGATTCTTTCGCTGAGCTTCACAATCAGCCCCGAAACCGGCAGCAGGCATATGACCGATACCAACGCAGACAGCGTGTGAGTGTTTGCTATCTGGCGGCCTATGTCGTTTGGCGAAAGGCTTATGATGAAACCAAGCGCGCCCGGAAAAATGTTGATTATCGCGATAATCAGCGCAGCTCTCATGAGGTTGAACAAAAGGTTCAGCATCGCGCAGCGCTTGCCCGCGCGGTTCGAGGTCAGGCTCGCCAGCAGGTTCGGGGTCACCGCGCCTATGGCCGCGCCGATTATGAGGTATACGGCCTCGTTGTAGCCTATCAGTCCCTCGATTGCGAAGGCCTGAAAGATTACCGTGGACGAGGAGGAGCTTTGCAGAAGCGCGGTGAACAATACGCCGAATATCACCAGCAGCGCGGGGTTGTCGAGGCTGTCCACGAAGCTTCTGAAGCCCGCCGTATCAGCCAGAGGCGCGATTGCGCTCTTCATCAGGGCGATACCTTCGAACAGCATTCCGAAGCCCAGCACGACCTTGCCTATGTCCTTGACGGTCTTTTGCTTCATGAAAAGGCACGCAACGGAGCCCACGAAAAGTATCATCGGCGCAATGGTGCCTATGTTGAACGCGGTTATCTGCGCTGTGATGGTCGTACCTATGTTTGCGCCCATTATGACGCCTATGGCCTGCACCAGCGTCATAAGGCCGGACGACACGAAGCCTATAACCATCATGTCCGTTGCAGACGAGCTTTGCACGAGCACCGTTACACCTACGCCCGCAAACACGCTCACGACCCTGTTTTTCGTGGCCTTGGCCAGCATCGCCTGAAGCTTTTCGCCGCAGGCGCTGCGCAGGCCGGTCGACATAATGCTCATTCCGTAGAGGAACAGGCCTATGCCGCCGAAAAGTATGAATAATTCAGCCGCCGTCATTTTATCCTTCCTCCAACGCTCAGCTTATGCCGATGCATGTGACTGTGAATTGCTTGGTTTCGGAGCCCTCGGCCATGCGGATTTCCACCGCGTGAAGCTCCTCCTTCGCCTCATTTATGATGAGGCTCACCTCTGTCTGACCCCACGAACCCGAAGGAGCGGTCAGAGTAGCCCTGACTTCGCCGTCCACAAGCACCTGCGCGGTGCCGTAATTGTTCACCGTGCGCCAGCCTATCAGGAGCTTGCTGAACGAAGCGGTGAAGGTGAGCGGATCGTTGCCGGCAATTCCCAGATGCATGAAGTTCCTGCCGCAAACCCTGCCCACCGGCAGATTGGTGTAGCTGCCCGTGTCGTCGGCTTTGAAGCTGCCTTTGTCGAGCGTCACGCCCTCGGGCAAAAGCCGCTCGGAGAATATGCGCTTCATGCCCATATAGTCGAGGCCGTAAGCCGGAGCGACATCGAGATTAATGTCGTTTTGTGCGGTCTCGGCGGCGTAGGCGCTGTCTATTACGTGCATTATGCAGTCCGCCATCACCCTGTGACCGGCGCTCGTGGGATGATATTCGTCAAAGAACCATTCGTCCTTGCTGAAGAGCACGCCCATTCGGGGATATGCTGCGTCCCTTACGGAAATCATCATAAGGTCGTAGGCCTCCCCCACCTTCTTTAGCTCGTCCTGCAGGTTCCAGCCCGTCTTGAACACACTGAACAAAAGTATCACCGCAGGCTTGTTTTCCTGCTCGAGCACGCTCTTAACCATCGACTCGTAGCACTTGTGCCCGGTGGGCTCGTTCCAGTCGTTCACCGCGAACTCTATTATCACAATGTCCGTAAGTCCGTCCGCGTCCGCCTCGGGCACGCGGTTCGTTACGTCAAGCGGATATCTTATCCAGCCGAAGGTGGATGGAGTTCCGCCGACGCCCGCGTTTATAAGATGCACGTTTTTGCCGCCGTCGACGCCGTATTTATCGGCGATCTCCTGCCCCACGAGGCTCGCGTAGCACTCGCTGTATTGGCTCGCGCCCGCGCCTTCGGTGATCGAGCCGCCGATAATCGCGACAGTTATGTCTTCGCCCGCCTTGGCTCTGGTTAGCACATTCTTCAAGCGGTAATTGTTGCCGAGACTCAGCACGGCGTCCTCAAGCATGGCGCTGTACCTTTCGTCGGTTGCTTCGCCCATAACGCTCATTCCTCCCATAAGGCATACGCACATCAAAAGTGCCAGCGCGCGTTTCAATGCTTTCATAGTACTTCCTCCTGCATATCGAATTATATGACAGCGTAAAAAGTAAACGGTGCTGTAAAACCAAATAATATAATACAACTATTCCCAGTTTGATTTTAGCACAAATAAGCATTTAAGTCAACACGCAGCGCTCAAATGTTGATAAGGGTACAGAAACTTAAAGATATGCGCCTGCGGTTAATGAGGTTTGTTTATCGAACGGCACGCAAAAGCACCGGACTCCATGCGGAATCCGGTGCTTTGTTTGAGCGACCTATTACTTGTCGAGGATCTTGGTCACGACGCCGCTGCCTACGGTTCTGCCGCCCTCGCGGATAGCGAAGCGCAGGCCTTCTTCACAGGCGATGGGGGTGATCAGGGTGATCTCCATGTCGATGTTGTCGCCAGGCATTACCATCTCAACGCCGTCGGGCAGCTTGATGTTGCCGGTAACGTCGGTGGTGCGGAAGTAAAACTGGGGACGGTAGCCGTTGAAGAACGGGGTGTGACGGCCGCCTTCTTCCTTGGTCAGAACGTACACCTGGACGATGCAGTGGGTGTGCGGATGGATGGAGCCGGGCTTCGCCAGAACCTGGCCGCGCTCGACTTCGTTCCGCTGAATACCACGCAGCAGAGCACCGATGTTGTCACCGGCCTGC
>JAFPYA010000203.1 GCA_017412445.1 Clostridia bacterium | reverse complement strand
ATAAACGATATACCCATCGAAAAGCCCGAAGGCCGCACCAAGCCTTGGGGCACGGGTCAGGCCGTCCTCGCCTGCCGCGGCATAGTAAACGAGCCCTTCGCCGTGATCAACGCCGACGACTACTATGGAAAAAACGGCTACAGCAAGGCCGCCAAGTTCCTTGAAAGCGGCGCCTATGGTCTGGTTGGCTACATACTCAAAAACACGCTCAGCGACAACGGCGGCGTGACCCGCGGCATCTGCAAGGTGGACGCGGACGGCGCTCTTACCGGCATAGACGAGACCCACGACATAATAAAGACCGAAAACGGCGCAGAAGCAAACGGCAAGACGCTCGACCTCGACTCTCTGGTTTCGATGAACTTCTGGTGTCTGCCGGCGAGTTTTATAGACGAGCTCGACAAGGGCTTCCCGGTATTCTTAAACAGCATGACCAATCCGCTCAAGGATGAATATCTTTTGCCGACAATCGTCGACGGTCTCATCAAGCAGGGAGAGCGCGTGACCGTGCTGCCCACCGATGACAAGTGGTTTGGCGTAACGTACAAGGAAGACAAGGCCTCAGTGGTGGAGAGCTTCAAAAGGCTCTATGCCGAGGGTGCATACGGAAACAATCTCTATGAGGATCTGCTGGGCAAATAAAACGCATCATATCGCGCTGATACTTCTGGTCGCGCTTATACTTTTGCCGGCTCTCCCGGCTTTTGCCGAGGAGACAGCGGGCGACACCCGGGCTCTTTCGGAAAGACTGAAGGAGCTTGGGTTTTTGTCGACCTCGGCTTCCACGGACGGCGAAGCCGATCTGTATTACGCCGTGTTTAACTTTCAAAAGGCGAACGGCATACCGGCAAGCGGCATAATAGATCCGACCACGTCCCAGAGCATTATGAGCGAGGGCGCGGTGAGCTTCTCAGCCTACCTCGAACAGTACTGCCGCCCCGCCGAGACCGACAAGGAGGTCGACTTCAGGGCAAACAGCAAAAACGTGAAGTCGCTTCAGAAGACGCTTATTGAGCTCGGCTACTATACCGGCGAGGAAAACGGCGAATACGGCATTGAAACTGCCTGCGCCGTGGCGCTGTTTGAGACGGTGAACGGCCTTGAGCCCGACGGCATTGCGGACAACGAGGTTATGAAGCGCCTGCTCTCGCCCTCCGCCATACCGCTTCAGGGCTTTGAACATATGGAAGTTCTGTCCTTTGGCGACAGGGGTGTGCCGGTCAAATATGCGCAGATGCAGCTGCAGAGGCTCGGCTACTATTCTGGCGAATGCAGCGGCATATTCGGCGAGAGTACGCGCGCAGCCGTGATTTCGTTTGAAGAGCACAACGGCCTTGAGCCTACGGGCAATTGGTCGGTGCGCTACAGCGTCATGGCGTACAACCACCGCGCTACCGACCTTGCGGGTGCGGAGCTTAATGAAATCAAGCAGAGCCTTGCGCCCGGCGACAGTGGCTATCGCGTAAAGGAAATCAAGCTCAAGCTTACGGAGCTCGGCTATTACAAGGGCGCCATAGACGAGAGCTTTGATGAGAAGATGCGCATGTCGGTGCTCATATTTCAGGAGGCCAATGGCCTTGAGCCCACGGGCACGGTGGACGAAGCCGCAAACCTGCTTCTGCAAAGCAACGGCAGCGTGAGAATAGAAGAATACGAGACGGTCTGCAAAACCGCGCCTGTCAGCTACGGCGACCAGGGCTACAGCGTATACCTGATGACCAGACGCCTGCAGGAGCTGGGCTATCCGGTAGAAACCTCGTGGACATACAATGACGCGGTAAAAAGCGCGGTCACGGTGTTTCAGTACGGCAGCGGGCTCGAGGCCTCAGATATCGTAGACAGCGCAACGAGGCAAATGATGAATTCGCCATACGCGCTCATATATTCCGCGGCCAAGCCGGTGTACGATCAGGTGCAGCACAGCCTGAGCAGGCAGCAGACGCTGAGCGACTTCCTGTTTTTAGCTTCGTCTCTTGTGGGCAAGCCCTACGAGGCGGGGAAGACCGGTCCCGAAAGCTTCGGCGTGGGCGGCTTCACATATTACGTCTACAGCCAGCTGAACGTCCTTATGCAGCCGACGGCGGCCTTGCAGCTTGATAACGCAAGGAGCATGGACGGCTTTTCTGCAGATGTCACTGCGGCATCACCCGGATCGCAGCTGTTTTTCAGAAACGATTCACAATTGCTTACGGGAATAATCGCCGAAGAGGGCAGCGTAATCTATGCTTCCCCAGACGACGGCAGGGTGATATCAAAGTCACTGGATGAGCTCATGAGCCTGTACTCGATAGAGGGCGCAATATACTATGCCGATGTGCTGTAAAGCGGATGAAGAGCTGCACGAGCTGGTAAAGGACAGGTTTGCGATAATTCAAAAGAAACAGGGCTTCCGCTTCGGCACCGACGCGGTGCTGCTGGCGGATTTCATAAAGGCCACGCCCCGCATGAAGCTGATAGATTTCGGCTTCGGCACCGGCGTGATAGCGCTTCTGACCGCCATTCACCACCCGGACGCGCGCGTGTGCGGCGTAGAATTGCAGGCCGACATGGCCGAAATGGCCCATAGGAGCGTGGAACTGAACACCCAAAACGACCGCGT
>JAFPYA010000202.1 GCA_017412445.1 Clostridia bacterium | reverse complement strand
GCGGCCACGACAGCGCGGTCCTCACCCGCCCCGGCGACGTCAAGCCGGGCGACACGATAGTCGCGGGCTGCTTCGGGGTTGAGTTCATCACTGTGAACCACTCCATCGCCGGCGCGTGCGCGCTCGCCATACACACGCCCGTGGGCGTGGTAGTGCACACGGGCGACTTCAAAATCGACTATACGCCCGTTGCGGGGGAGACGACTGATTTTCAGCGGCTCGCGGCGCTGGGAGCCGAGGGCGTACAGCTGCTGCTGGCAGACTCCACACACGTGGAGCGTCCCGGCTACACGATGAGCGAGCGCAAGGTGGGCGAGACATTTGAGCAGCTGTTCATTAAGGCGCACAAGCGCATAGTGATCGCCATGTTCGCAAGCAACGTGCACCGCATACAGATGGTGGTGGACGCGGCGGTAAAGCACAAGCGCCACCTCTGCCTCGTGGGGCGGTCTATGGTCAGCGTATGCAAGGTGAGCGCTCAGCTGGGCTACCTCAAAATCCCGGACGGGCTGCTCGTTTCAACCGACGACCTCGACCGCTACAGGGACGAGGACATGGTGGTGTTGACCACCGGCAGCCAGGGCGAGCCGATGAGCGGCCTCAGCCGCATGGCGTTTTCGGAGCACAAAAAGCTCAACGTCCATTCGACCGACATGATAATCATCTCCGCAAACCCCATCCCGGGCAATGAGATGAGCGTTTCGAGGGTGATAAACCAGCTGGTTTCGACCGGCGCAAACGTGGTCTACGAGGCGCTGGCTGAGGTACATGTATCAGGCCACGCGAGGCAGGAGGAGCTTAAGCTCATGCACTGCCTGACGAAGCCCCGCTTCT
This sequence comes from Clostridia bacterium, assembly GCA_017412445.1. GTDB lineage: Bacteria > Bacillota > Clostridia > Christensenellales > Aristaeellaceae > RUG14130. The sequence continues at coordinate 3,683 of JAFPYA010000202.1, read as the reverse complement.
TTGTGCCCGTGCACGGCGAATACAGGCATCTTTACCATCATGCGCGGCTGGCGCGCCTGCTCGGCATGGACGAAAGCAAGGTGATCATACCCGAGATAGGCGGCATAATCGAGGTGCGCAAGGACACGATACGCAAAAGCGGCACTGTGCCCAGCGGCGAGGTGCTCATAGACGGTCTGGGCATAGGCGACGTGGGCGAGAGCGTGCTGAGGGACAGAAAGCATCTCTCCGAGGACGGCATGCTTATCGTTGTACTGGGTTTCGACCGCGACACGGGTGAGCTCATAAGCGGCCCTGACATAATCAGCCGCGGCTTTGTCTACGCAAAAGAGAACGAGAAGCTGCTCGACGGCGCGAAGGAAGCGGTCATTCGGCTGCTTGAAAGGCGCATGTACGAGTTCAACTCCACCTCGGCGCTCAAGGAGGCCGTACGCGACACGCTCAAGCGCTACATCTACGACACCATACTCAGGGATCCCATGATACTTATCATTGTGGCATAAGGAGACAAGATGGCAGTTAACGTTTACGACACAGCGCATCTGCTGGCCAGTCAGCTCAAGCAGACCGAGGAGTACACCGAGTACCACAGGCTGAAAACCATAGCCTACGAGGATTCCACAAACAAGGCGCTGCTCGACGAGCTTAAACGCCTGCAGTTCAAAATGCAGGCCAGGGCCGCATCGGGCGAAAAGCCGGACGATGAGGAAATGCAAAAGCTTATGCGCATATCGTCGCTTTTGCAGCTCAATCAGGATTGCGGCGCATATCTCGTGGCGGAATTCCGCTTTCAGAAGCTGATCGCAGACATATACAAAATACTGGGCGAGGTGGCCGGCATAGACATCGACGCCCTCACTCAGGCGTAGGAGATAACCATGGCTTCCGAGCCGAAAAAAGACAAGACGCCCAAGATACGCTCGATTTTCGACCTTGACGAGGACGACAATTCCCCGAAGACTAAGGTCAACAAGGCTGACCAAAATAAGACAGGCATGGAGCTGACAGCGAAGCCTTCGAAGGCCAAGTCACACGCCTCAAAACCCCAAAAAGCCGGAAAATCCAAGCCCGGGGACTTGTTTGAGACGGATGACGACAGGCTTTTCGGAGAGGACGACACGCGGCTCCGCGAGGTGGAAGCTTCCGTAAAGCCTCACAAATACGGGCGCAATCAGGGCGAGGGTCAAAGCCCTCAGAAAAAGAAGAAAACATACAGCCGCAGCCGCTACAACAAGCTGTTCAAGGCCGAGCGCTACACCAAAAAGAGCGTGCAGAGGGACAGGGAGTACGGTTTATTTTGGTACGACTGGCTGTGGCATATACTGCGTCCCGCGTTGTGCCTGCTTATAGCGGTGCTGGTGATGGTGGGCGCGTTCAGCTATGCCTGGAACAAGCTGTACGACAACTACATAGCGCCGAGGGACAGAAGCGACGCTACCTCCTACAGCTTCACCATTGCCAGCGGTGAATCGGTCACGAAAATCGGCAACCACCTTGAGGAGGAGGGCTTCATAAGCTCCAGCACGCTGTTTAAGTATTACATTCAGTTTTACGGCCTGACAAACAAGCTGCAAAGCGGCGTGTACGACCTGTCAAAAAGCATGGATTTGTTTCAGGTGGCCACCGCGCTGTCCTCGGGCAAGGCGAGCAACGAGCGCACTATACGCATACTTCCCGGCTGGACGGCGGAGGACATAGCCGATTACTTCGTGGAGATAGGCGCGATAGACGACAGGTGGGAGTTCCTGCGCCTGTGCTCAAACGCCCGCAGCGGCGGAAGGTACGCCTATCAGAGCTATGTCGATTACTCACTTGCGCTCATAAACGCCGAGGAAAACAACAACCTCGCCCTGCGCACGTACCCGCTTGAGGGCTACCTCGCGCCCGATACCTACAGGGTGTACCTGACCGCTGATGCGCCGTCGCTTTTGAGGACGCTTATAAAGCAAAGCGACGTGGTCTATAACGCGCTCTTTGTGAGTGAAGGCGCGGATGAAAGCGGCGAATATGATGGCAGCGAGCCCACCTACGGCGCTAAGGGCGTGCAATTGACTTCGGACGGCATATACACGATGGCTTCGGTGATTCAAAAGGAAGCTACGAGCGAGGAGGACATGCGCAGGGTAAGCGCGGTGTTCTACAACCGCCTGGCATCGGGCATGAGGCTGCAAAGCGACCCCACGGCCACGTACCTGACTGACTACAGCGGCACGTCGCTTACAAACATTCAGACCCAGAAGCTTTCGCCGTACAATACGTACACCAACGACGGGCTGCCGCTCGGCCCCATCTGTTCCCCCGGGAGGGCCGCGCTCAGCGCCGCGCTGAATCCCGACGAGGAATACCTTAATGACAATTACCTGTTCTTCTGTGCGGGTGAACCCGGCAGCGGAGAACTGGTCTTCGCCAAAACCTATGCGGAGCATCAGGCAAACGTGAACAAGTATCGCCCGCTGTGGGAGGAATACGACCGCCAACACAGGGGCGCGGCAAATAACGACAAGTAAATTGGAGGGTTTAATCATGGCAAACAAGTATGCAGGCACTCAGACTGAAAAGAACCTCGAGGCCGCCTTCGCGGGCGAATCTCAGGCCAGAAACAAGTACACCTACTTCGCCTCCAAGGCCAAGAAGGACGGCTTTGAGCAGATAGCCGCGCTGTTCCTTAAGACCGCGGAGAACGAGAAGGAGCACGCCAAGATGTGGTTCAAGGAGCTGAACGGCATAGGCTCCACCGCCGAAAATCTGGCAGCCGCCGCCGACGGCGAGAACTTCGAGTGGACGGACATGTACGAGGGCTTCGCGAGGACCGCCGAGGAGGAGGGCTTTACAGAGCTCGCCAAAAAGTTCCGTCTGGTCGGCGCAATTGAAAAGCACCACGAGGAAAGGTACCGCGCGCTGCTCAGAAACATAGAAATGCAGGAGGTCTTCGCCAAGAGCGAGGTCAAGATTTGGGAATGCCGCAACTGCGGTCACATAGTAGTGGGCGAGAAGGCGCCCGAGGTCTGCCCCGTCTGCGCGCATCCGCAGAGCTACTTTGAGATCAACGCCGAGAACTACTGATATCACAGACCATGGACATACAGACGCTGCTTGACACAAAGCTCAGGGAAGGGCTGGGTTCGGGCTGTTTTCCCGGCGCCGTCGCGGCCTGCGGCAGGAAGGACGAGGTTTACGCCTTGTCCTTTACAGGCAAAATCGCACTGGGTTCTGAATACGTAAACCGCTTGACCCGCTACGACATGGCCTCGCTCACCAAGGTGCTTGCGCCCACCATGCTGGCATTTAAAGCCATAGAGGATGGACGGCTCACGCTCTACGACACGCTTGGGCAGTGGTTTGAAGGCGTGCCTGAGGACAAGAAGGACATCACGGTCTTTATGCTCATGACCCATACGGCGGGCTTCGTACCCTCGTTCAGGCTGGACGAGGCGGGCATTGAGCCCGGCGAAGCGCTGAAGGCCATACTCTCATCAAAGCTCGTTTCAAAGCCCGGAGAGGCGCCGAACTATTCCTGCATGGGCTACATAACGCTGGGCAAGCTGCTGGAAAAGCTCTATGGCGAGTCGCTTGACGTGCTGTCGCAAAAGTACGTGTTTAAGCCGCTCGGCATGGCGCACACTGGCTACCTGCCCGAGGGCGGCAACATCGCCGCCACCGAGGTAGATCCCCAAACGGGCAGG
>JAFPYA010000201.1 GCA_017412445.1 Clostridia bacterium | reverse complement strand
CATGCGCTCAAGGTTGCCCTTTAAAATCTGCGCCCGCGCCTTTACGTATTCGTTGCAGACAAGCGCGCCTTCGCCCTGCATGCGCCCCGCGATCTGGGTGGATTTTCCGCCCGGGGCGGCGCACAGATCCAGAACGGTTTCCCCAGGCCTGGGGTCGAGGGCGGCGACGGGCGCCATGGCGGAGGCGTCCTGCAGGTAAAACGCGCCTGCAAAATGCTCCAATGACTTCCCGGGCTGGGCGCCCTCCTTTACATAATAGCCGCATTCCTCCCAGGGAACGCGCCCATCGGCAAAGCGCGAAAAAGCGCGCTCCGCTTCCGGGCGGAGGCGGTTTATTCTCAGCGCCGCAACGTTAGGCGCGCTCATGCTCTTATAGAACGCCTCAAATTCGCTTCCCAGCAGCGCGCGCATGTTCTCCAAAAACTCTTTAGGCAGCATAGCTTCTCCTTTGGCTTGATAAAAAGATTGTATCTTGCCGAACGCACTTCTGTCAAGCACGGGCGGGTGCACAATTTTAACAATTATGTGCCGCTCTGTCAGACAAAAAGCCCGCAACGTCAATAAAATAAGGCGTTGCGGGACTTTTTAAGCTTTGATTTTAGGGGCTTGAATCTCAGAAGTATCGACAAAAGTATCGACATGGCCCTGATTTTGTGCAGCATAAGGGCATAAGGAAGCCTCCGACAGGCCGGAGGCTTTAATCATATGGACTGTATGGGATATCGATATCCAGTCCAGCCAACGTGCCGCCGTTCTCTTTTCGCAGCATGTTGAACCAGTCTACGTAGTAATCAAATACCGCCTTTTCATCGTCGGGAAGTTTCTCGTAAAGCTCCATGTCTCCGTACTGCGCCGCCTGCATGATCGGAATCAGCCTGTGCTCTTCTGCAAGCTCATTCGTATTTCTCATACCGGGATGCCGCTTCATCAAATCCAAACAATCTTGTACAGTCATATTTGTCAACCTCCCATCGACATACATTTTACCGTATAGCTGCTTACCTGTCAACGCAAACAAATAGCAGAGCCTCCGGCTATGCCGGAGGCTCTGTGTTCGTTACTTTGCTGTTTCGTCTTCTGCAAGCATTTTATCAATTGCTTGATCTGCCTCGCTTGTCTCAGCGCCCGCCCTGAATGCTTCGTTTGCCTCTCGGATCAGCGACAGCACGCACTCTTTACCGTCCTTAAAGCCCTGCTCGTAGTCGCTTTTGGTGTCCTCGACGTCAGCTTCATCAACGATCAGCCCCTCGTTATAAGCCTCTTTGAAGAGATCCTCACCGCCGCCATTAAAAGCGTCTGCCATCTCGTCCATTAACGTTACGCCGCCGTCGTCCTTGAATTGTTCTATGATGCTGTCGCCGTCTTCCGCGATGCCTGCCGCCCAATCCACACCGTAACGATAGCCCGCGTTAAAACCCTGCTCGAATCCGAATCTAAACGCCTGGTAGAGATGCTCTTGGTTATACATGGTTTTTACCTCCCGGCCCGTCTCGCCGATAGCTCAGCGTTATAATCATTCTGTGATAGGCTGCACCTGCGACGCGCTGAAGAATCGCGCTTTGTAGGTCGCACCGTCGCCCCTGCTGCCCCAAATGAGATCGCACCCGAAGAGCGCCCTCGTGCCGTGGTTGACCTCGTAACCGAGGCGCTTCCAGCCCGCCCACGTGTTTACGTCCTCGCAGATCCCGGAGGCTTGTTTTGCCGCCTCGATCCTCGCCGCGTTGATTGGCTCTGCCTTTGCGCTCAGCCATGCGCGGTGAAGTGCTTCGCTAAAGCTCATGCCGCCCTTGCGGTAGTTTGTCCACGCTCTCAGCATGATCGCCTCCATGTTGAACATCGGTTTGACCTCCCTTGTCTGTTCAAGGTTTCGAGCGGCGGCGGCGTAACAGGTTCGCACTCTATCGGTGT
>JAFPYA010000018.1 GCA_017412445.1 Clostridia bacterium | reverse complement strand
TTTATGAATATCGACCCAATCGAGCAACAGGACAACATTCGTCAGCAGCCGTTGCTGGCGCTGATTTTGTATCATATCTTCGGGAGTTCTGGCGAGCAGCTGTTTGGAATACTTTTCACGGAATTTATCCCTGTTAAAAGCGCTTATCAGCAGTCTTGCGTATAGCGAATCTAAAATTCCCATAATCACCATCCGATAACAGTAATTATGACGTTATTATAACATACACACACCCACTTTTCAACCCGAAAACAATACAACTCTGGGCACCCGCCCCGAAATCTCAGCTTGTCCGCGTTCGCGAACGCCTCCCACAGATTCGCCGTTGGCTTCTTCAGCATCCCGTCAAGCACGTGAGTATATATGGTTGACGCGATCTATCAGTGTGCGTGGCCTGCGGGCTTCATTACTATCGCTGTCCTTAAATGAAACGCCGCTCTTCATGCGCCTAACTAAAATATAACCGCTTCGTGCGGGGTAACGAGCTTGACGTGCGGCGGGCGGGTGTAATATCATGTGTGCTGTTCGATTTTGAAACGGAGTGACGGGAATATGACTAACGGCATCGGAGCTACCGGCTTCGGGGCGCGCGCCTTACGGTACATAAAGCATAACATGGTGGCTGTTATTGCGCTCATTGCGGCGCTGGTTTCCATGTGCTTCGTGCCGCCGGATGCAAAATACGCTTCGTACTTCGATATAAAGACGCTGTGCTGCCTGTTTGGGACGCTGGCCGTGGTGTGTGCGCTCAAGGACATTCACTTTTTTTCCATCGTCGCCGCGCGCATAATTCGCTTTACGGGGTCGTCCCGCTGGGCCGCGCTGACGCTCATATACATCACCTTCATCGGCTCAATGCTGATTGCCAACGACATGGCGCTGATCACGTTTTTGCCGCTCGGCTACTATGTGTTCTCCGCCGCAGAGCGCAAGTGGGAGGTCGCTACAGTATTCATACTGCAGAACATCGCGGCGAATCTGGGCGGCATGCTGACGCCCTTTGGAAATCCCCAGAACCTGTTTCTGTACTCCCATTACTCGATTCCTACCGGCGAATTCATGTCCGTAATGCTGCCGCCCTTCCTCGTGGCGATATTTCTGGTGAGCCTGTGCTGCCTGTTCATCCCCCGCCACAGCTTGAAGGTATCAGTAAAGGAGGGCATGAACAGCCTTCCGCGGGCGCGCACGGGCATATATCTTACGCTGTTTGCGATCACCATCCTCATGGTGTTCCGCGTGATACCGCCTTTGATTGCGCTGGGCACGGTGATAATCGCGCTTGTGTTTCTGGACCGGAAGGCGCTGGCTCAGGTGGACTACGCGCTTCTGTTCACGTTCGTGTGCTTTTTCGTGTTCGCGGGAACATGGGCAGGCTCGAGCCCGTGAGGGAGTTTTTCCGCGGGCTGCTGGAAAAGAATACGCTGCTCACCAGCGTGGTCAGCTGCCAGGTCATTTCCAACGTGCCCAGCGCTGTGCTCCTTTCCAATTTTACCGACAACTACGCCTCACTCCTTACGGGCGTAAACATCGGCGGCGCGGGTACGCTGATAGCGTCTCTGGCCAGCCTCATCACCTTCCGCGAGTTCACCACCCGCTACAGGGACAGCGCTGGCGGCTACATACTGCGCTTTTCACTGTTCAACTTCGGCTTTCTCGCCATACTTACGTATTTTTGTATCTCAATCGGCCGGTAACAGTACAAGAAAGAGATACAGACGCAACAAAAACCGTCAGAATACCGGGCAGTTTTTGTTGCGGAACGAAAGGGAGCCGTTTTGTCAGGTTTTGTTGTTCAGGCGCTTTTATTCATCCTAAGGCCCCGCGTATCTTTGCCCACCAATCCGAAATAACTCTGACATGCACGACAAACAGAATTGCAATAACTACCAACAAAACCAGCACAAGGATACACACAAAAGCCTTTTGAATGTCGGTTTGGGCGCGGCTCACGAAAAAACGACAGTCATTTATCAGATACAGTGCTGCTTCAAACAGGAAAACGATTCTGGCTATACCGCCGATCAGATGTTCGGTACTGTTCTCGATCGACACAGCGCCGCTGCGGACATGTAAGCCGACATACTCCAAAGTTTCTACAGGCTCCAGCGTAAGGCCAATGTATACACACAGCAGTATGCATGCAGCTGTGAGAACATACATGATCAGCCCGACCACAGCGAGCCTTTGCCTGTTTTCAGGCGGGTTTTTGCTCCTGCTCACCGGATGCGGAATGCCGGAAACCAGCACGCGCGAGGTACGCTGCGAAACATTTATATAACCCGGAAGCAGAAGATGCGCATCATATACAGCGGCAAAACGCGAGATGCAAAGCATACATGCAAACAGAATAATCGCATCCATATAGAATCTACCTCACCGCTTTGTTTTGAACCGGTCTGCATCCCGGTCGTCATGCATATTCGTGTACAGCCGCGTTGAAAAGCTGTACATACTCCAACCACGAAAATGTCATCACTTCCGATCATAATGCATTCACTGCCTGTATTATACCACACTCCCACCCGCTGTGCAACGTCCAAAAAACGAAGAAAACCGGGCACACGCCCGGATTTCTGCAAAATAGTATTAATTTCCCTCGTTCCCAAACAACTCGCCCATGTCCGTCTCAGGCTTCTATGTTCTGTCCTCTATCGGTATGTAGTGAGCGTCCTTGGGCATTACCGCCTTGTAGCCTGGGCGGATGAGCTTGCCGCCCGAGATGAGCTCCTCGAGGCGGTGAGCGCACCAGCCGCTTACGCGGGCCACGGCGAAGAGAGGCGTAAACATCTCGTCAGGTATGCCAAGCATCCTGTATACGAGGCCGGAGTACATGTCCACGTTTGCGCACATTGTGCGGTGCTCCCTGTTCTTTTCCATAACAAGCTCAAGGCCGAAGCGCTCGATTTTGTCCATGAGCACGAAGTCAGCCTCCATGCCAACCTTTGGCGCCATCTCTGCAGCGTAGCGCTTGAGCAGCACCTCTCTGGGGTCGCTTTCGGTGTACACCGCGTGGCCGAGACCGTAGATTTTGCGGGAGCCGTCGTTGGCCGAGCCGTCGAGTATCTTGCGCAGGTAGTCCTTGAGCTGAGCGTCGTCCTCAGGGTTTGCGACGTTGGCCTTTATGTTGTCCAGCATCTGCATCACCTTCGCGTTCGCGCCGCCGTGCAGGGGTCCCTTCATGGCGTTTATGGCGCCGGAGATGGTGGCGTAGGTATCTGTGCCGGTCGAGGTCAGCGAGCGGCAGGTGAACGTGGAGTTGTTGCCGCCGCCGTGCTCAGCGTGAAGCGTAAGGCACAGATCCAGCAGGTGGGCTTCCTCGTCTGTGTATTTTTTGTCCGCCCTTATCATGCGCAGCATGTTTTCAGCGATGGAAAGCTCGTCCTTGGGCTGGTGCAGGTAGAGGGACTTATGGTCAAAGATGTGGCGCTTTACGTTGTACGTATTGCTCACGATTACGGGCAGGCGCGCGATGAGTTGTATCGATTGCCTGAGCACGTTCTCGGGAGTTACGCTCTCTGGATTGTAGTCGTAGGAATACATCGACATTACGCCCGAGGCCAGCTTGTTCATTATGTTGGGGTTTGGCGCTTTGAAGAGCACAGCGTCGTTGTAGCCCTCGGGCATATGGCGCGCCTCGGCCAGCACCGCTCTGAATTCGTTGAGCTCCTGCTGTGTGGGCAGCTTGCCCAAGAGCAGCAGATAGCACACCTCCTCAAAGCCGAACATGTGCCTTTGCACGTGGTTGCTTATAAGCTCGTTTATCTCTATGCCGCGATAGTAAAGCCTGCCCGGCATGGGGATAGGGTCGCCGTCCAGCATCATGTAGCCCTGCACGGAGCCTATGTTGGTTACGCCCGCGAGCACGCCCGTGCCGTCCACGTTTCTAAGGCCGCGCTTGACGTTTCTGGTTTTGAATTGGTTTGGGTCTATCGTGTATTTTTCTCTCAAATCGTGGCTGACCCGGTTCACATATTCCTCAGCCGCCAAATCCTTTTCATAGCTCTGCATATGTATGCCTCCGGATGATGATGGAGGCAATTATATCATAAAGTGCGTATAATTGCAAGCTAAATATTTCAGTTATTGATATTTTGACTAAATTTAACGTTATATGCCATTAATTTGAATTTTTAATCGAAGTCATCCTGCATTTTCTTTTAACTTTTAAAAACATGCGCCGGAAGTCAGGCAGGCTTCCGGCGCAGAGTATGCGTATAATTATGAATTACAGGATGTCAACCCAGGCATCGACGGTCTCGGCGGTGAAGGGGTTGAGCTTGTTGAGGTAAAGGATCAGACCGCCGTCATCGGACTCGATGATCTCGAGGCCTTCAAAGCCGGGAACCTCTATGGTGGCGCCGACTTCGGCAGTCAGCTCTTCATTGGCAAGGGCAACGCCCACGTAAGCGGACACATAGCCCAGCTCGATGGGGTTCCACAGGAAGGTCGCGTCCGCGATGCCGGCCTTGATGTAATCGGCCATGTCGGAAGCGAGGGTCAGACCGGTCATCTTGATCTGGCCTACCTTGCCTTCGTCCTGTATGCACTTTGCAACAGCGGGACCGCCGTTGGTGGTGGGCACGATCAGACCCTTAAGGTCGGGATACTTGTCGATGAGTGCCTTGGTGACGTCGTAGCTCTTGGAGTAGTCATCGTCGCCGTACACAACGCCCAGATATTCAATCTTGGAGTAGGCCTCGTTTGCCTCGAGCTCCTCTTCGATGTACTTGATCCACAGGTTCTGGTTGGGGGCCGTGGCGCCGGCGGATACGATAGCCAGCTTGCCTTCATAGCCCATGGTCTCCGCGATGGATTCCAGCTGCTGTACGCCTATGGCCTTGGCGGAAGCAGGCTCGATGTCGAGGTCGCGTCCTTCGGCGTCAACCTTGGCATCCCAGGACAGGACGATGATGCCCTGCGCTCTGGCTTCGTTGCACACGTCCACGAGGCCCGCGGCATCGTTTGCTGAGATGCAAAGGATGTCTACGCCCAGGTCGATGTAGTTGCGGATGATGCGCTCCTGGCCGTCATTGGAGCTGTCGCTGGGGCCGTCATGCATGAGCGTGAAGCCCAGCTCCTCGGCGGCCTTCTCGAAGCCGGACACACCGGCCTGGAAATAGGCGTTGCCGCTCTGCTTGTAGACGATGCCGATGGTAAGGCCTTCGCCGGCCTTTTCGGCGGTGGCTGCGCTCATCAGCGCAAAGCAGAACACGAGCGCCAGCACGACAGATAAAATCTTCTTCATGGGGTATACCTCCTTGTTTATTATTCACCGGCTCCAACCGGTTGAATATCCCTTATGAAAGCGCGGCTTCCTTGTGCTGCCTGTGCAGCCTGCGCTTAATGCTGATGTCTTCAAGTATGTTGGGCAGCAGGCTTGCCACGATAAGCACGACGCCCACCGCCAGATCCATGGCGTTTTCGATAAGCAGGAAAACGGTGCCCATGCCTTTTTTCATGACCGCGAACACGAACATGGATAATATGACGCCTATTATGTTGCCCGTGCCTCCGTTGGTGGAGAAGCCTCCCAGAACGACCGCGGCGATAGCGTACATTTCGTAGCCCTTAAGCGCGTCAGCTCTCATGGTACCCGATGCCGAACCGATGTAGAACATGCCGGATATGGCCGCAGTGATGCCGCAAATCATGTACATTATCAGTTCAAAATTTGCGACCCTCACGCCCGAAAGCCTCGAAGCCTCGCGATTGGTGCCTATGGCGAAAAGCTGCCTGCCCCATTTGGTCAGATGAAGGAACACAAAGAATATCAGAGCGAACGCAAAAAACCATAACAGTATGTTTGGTATGCTCATGGTGGAGGTGATATAGCTCTCTGTCGGCTCTGTGGCGCCTTTGGCCATCTTTAATACTTTTTCGGAATACTCGACCTTGATTGAGCCGTTGTAAAGCATTTTCAGGCTTTCCCAGACCGTGTCATCCTTGTACTGTATGGGCTTGCCGCCTATAAGCAGGTAGGTAAGACCCCTGTACAAAAGCTGAGTGCCCAGAGTTATTATCATCGGGAACAACTCGCGGAAACGGGTTATAAGCGCACCGTTAAGCAGTCCGCAGGCCGCGCCTGTAATAAGGCAGCATACGGCGGAAAGCACCAGGGCAAGTGATGGATTCATAGCGCTTTTGAATACGCCGTAGCACACGGCCATCACCGCCGCGGACATCGCGCCTATGGCGCCGATTGAAATGTCTATGCCGCCCATGCCGAGTATCAGCGTCATGCCGAGCGCCATAAAGCCGTAGAGCATGTATGGGCCGATGCCCGAAATCATGTTGGGTAGATTGAATACGTCTTTAATGGTGCGCTTGCGATTTGCAATATCTGCGGATTGGCTGGCTGCATCCTTGAGGTCGAATACCACCCACAGCACTATCAGCAGCACGACCAGCATCGTTTCCCAGCGAATCAGCCGCTGACATATCTTCTTCTGTTTCATCAGATGCCCCTCCCCAGCAGATTTCTCTTGTTGGTGGCGCGCTGCACGAGCACGTTGAGAAGAATTGCCGCAAGTATCAACAGGCCCTTGAACAGGTCAGTCATCATGGTCTGACCCGTAAAGAGCTGAGGTATAGCGGAGTCGATAGTGGCCACGAGTATCGCGCCCACCACCACGCCGGTTATCTTGCCGTAGCCGCCCATTACGCTCACGCCGCCCAGCACGCAGGCCGCTATCACGTACATTTCCTGACCGGTAGCCGCGTTCTTTTCGATGGCGTTATAGAAGCCGAGGCGCATAATGCCCGCCATGCCCGCCGTGGCGCCGCAGATGACGTGCGCCAGCACCTTTATCCACTTGACCTTCACGCCGCGCATCTGTGCGGCTTCCGGGTTTGAGCCGGTGGCATATATGGAGCGGCCGACCGTGGTGTATTTGAGAAACAGGCCTATTATCAATACCACCGCCAGCGCTATATATACTATAAGCGGGATGCCCAGCACCGGCTGAAGTATGAAGCTCTTGAACGGGTCCACGAGGTCTATGGAAGAGATTTTTTCCATACCAAGGAGGAAATTCATGGGTATCAGGCCGCGGGCAAGGTACGTCATGCCCAGCGTGACGATAATAGGAAGCACGCGCCCGAAGGAAACGAGCGTGCCATTTATAAGGCCCGCTATGATACCTATGCCTATACCAATTGCGAACATGCCTAAGATCGAGCTGACCTGGCCGCCTCGCATCAGCACGCCGGCCACCACGGCAGCCAGCTCCAGCACCGCGGCGACCGATATATCGATAGAGCCTATCAAAAGCACGCACAGCATGCCCGCCGCCATGACGAGGTTGATTGAGCTGTTTCTGAGTATGGTGACGTAGTTATCTTTAAGGTATGTGGGTATGAACAGCGTGACCACTATGAGCAGCAACGCCAGCACAGCAAGCAGCGGTATCTCTCTGTGCTCCACCACAAAGGTGAGGAAGTCGAATTTCTTCTTTGCCTTTGGACTTTGCTTCGACGCCTTATTGTTCATTTCGCTCATGTTCAGGCACCCCTTTCCTGAGGCATCGCGGCCGAAAGAATCTCCTGCTGGGTCAGATGCCTGACGTCGGTAAACTCCTTCGTTATCCTGCCCTCGCTCATCACGTAAATGCGGTCTGACATATTCATGACCTCCGGCATTTCGCTCGAAATCATGAGTATGCCTATGCCCTGCTTTGTCAGCTCCGCCATAAGCTGATATATGGCGGCTTTGCTGCCTATATCAACGCCCTTGGTGGGCTCATCAAGTATGATGATGTGGCTGGACGCCGCCAACTGTTTTGAAATGACGACCTTTTGCTGATTGCCGCCCGAAAGCGAACCCGAGGAGGTCTCTATGGTGGGTGCTTTTATGGAGAGAAGCTCCTTTTGCTCGTTACCTATCCTTTCCTCGGCGGCGTTTGATACAAATATACCTGCCTTGGAGCACTTTCGCAGTATCGGCAGCGATATGTTCCTGCAAATCGACCAGGGCAGGAGCAAGCCCTGCTTCTGCCTGTCCTCCGGCAGGAGGCCTATGCCATTGGCCATAGCGAATTTGGGATCGCGGAAGCACTGCTGCTTACCGTCCACGTAAACCTTGCCCGAGTCGAATTGCGTAACGCCGCAGACAGCCTCGACCACCTCGGTGCGTCCCGCGCCCACGAGGCCAGTAAGACCGACTATTTCGCCCGCTCTGAGGTTCAGGTTTATATCTCTGAAGTAACCGGTACGGCAGAGGTTCTCTACTCGAAGCACCTCCGCGCCCGGATTTGGCGTGCGCTCGGGATAATAGTGCTCTATCTCATGCCCCACCATGTAGTGCACGAGCTTGTTTTCATCAACTTCTTCAATAGGCCAGGTGCCTATGTAGTGCGCGTCGCGGAACACCGTGCACCTGTCGGCCAGGCCGAAAATGTCTTCGAATCGGTGGGAGATGAGTATTATGGCCACGCCCTTGTCGCGAAGGCCGCGCGCTATGTTGTAAAGCTCCTCGCTTTCTTTTTTGCTCAGTGCCGCCGTAGGCTCGTCCATTATAAGTATGCGGGCGTTTTGGCTTAAGGCCTTGGCGATTTCAACCATTTGCTGCTGAGCCACGCTTAAAGCGCCTACGCTTGCGGTAGGCGCGAAATTGGCGCCTATGGAATCGAGCAGCTTTTTTGCTTCGCTGTTCGCCTTGCGCCAGCTGATGAACGGCCCGATTTTGAATTCGTGGCCTATGAATATGTTTTCCGCGACAGATAAATCGGGATATGATGCCGCGTGCTGATATATCGCGGCTATCCCGCGATGGAGAGCGACGTTAGGGTTGCTCATGGTGATAGGCTTGCCGTCAAGTATAATCTCGCCGCCGTCAGGCTGATGAACGCCGGTCAGCACCTTTATAAAGGTGGATTTGCCCGCGCCGTTCTCGCCCACAATAGCATGAATCTCGCCCGGATTCAGATCAAAATTCACGCCGTCCAACGCCTTGACACCGGGGAATATTTTGGTGATGTGTCTCATTTCCAGCAGTTTTTCCGCCATGACAATCCCCCACTCATTAAATTGTTCTTTTGCTAAGATTATAACATATTATATACAAATGTCAATATGAGTATTATGTACACACCCATTATCCTAACAATATATTTACAATTTGTGCCGTGATGCATTCCTGCGGCTCGCATCATTTTGTGATAACGCGCTCGCAGCGCAGTCATATCCAATCGCGGCGCGTGTATAAGGCCGCGCCTCAGGCGCAATTTTGTATTTATATGCAAATTATTTTACATTTACCCCTGTTCAAGCGGTTAAAGATGTGTTATAATGCTTGCAACAGCGTGAAACCGCGCAAAAATCGGAGGAGGTTTTGGTATGGCGCATTACGTGTTTCAGAGAAACAACGGCTTTGGTGATTATGACTACATACGCAATTTCGAGACCATGGAAATTACGGATTACCCCGAGTTCGCCGCGCAAATCGATGACAAGTATATTCCCTACATCGACATGCCCTACATGAACAGCCTTGGCTTTTATGCCGTGGGCATCACCTCGCTGGCGCTCAGGATCGTTGCGCCGCTGCTGTTCGTACCTGCGGTACGCGGCTACCGTCCCCCGGCCAGACCGCGCCCGGCAAGGCTCAGGGGCGCACCCCTGGGTCCCCGTCCCGTGACCGGCCCGATGCCCGCGCCCAGACCTGTAGGCCGCAGAGTCTCCCCGATAGCGCGCCCGGCTGCGCCCAGACCCGCTCCCGCAAGGCCCGCTGCGCCGAAGCCCGCTGCCGGCCCCGTAAGGACCGCTCCCTCCCCGGCTCCCCGCAGCCGCAACAAGGGCGGACGCGGTGGCATGGGCGGCCCCGGCGGCTTAGGCGGTCCCGGTGGCATGGGCAGAAGATAAGCTCAGGCCCTGCTTCATCCCCGCGCATCGGCGTGGGGATGAGTTTTTATACAAAAAAATCCCCGCAGCTTTACATGCGAGGATTTATTAGCCGAAAAAGCTTTTTTACGGCTGCTTGCCGATGTAGGCAAGGATACCGCCATC
>JAFPYA010000200.1 GCA_017412445.1 Clostridia bacterium | reverse complement strand
CGGGCAGATGGCAAGCCGCCTTTGTCGCCGAAAACGGAGTTACAATCCCTGACGAATCATTTTTGATGTCAAAAGCGATCCTTGAATTCACTGCGGACGACAAAGTAGAGGCGTTCAGCGTCACGGACGCCGGATATGAGCTTGACGGAGACATGCTCACATTGAAGCAGTCTTATTCGGACTATGTTTTGTTTTTGAACGATAAAACAGCTTACAATGACAGCTACAAGGTTTCTGTAGAGGGCTACAGACTGATACTGTCTTGCGTGTTGTTGTCGGGGCTTGCTTACGGCAGCCTGCTCGAGTACATTGAAAATCAGGGTATCGAGGAAGCCGAGGAAACGCCGTTCGAGTTTTACGGAGACAGCGTTATATTCAGGGCGCTTGGCGATACGGATGGGCTCATCGGCACATGGGAGGCGATTTATCAGCTTTCGCCGGAGCAATACGAAGAATACCTCGCAGATCCGGACGCATATGTGTACGACGTGGCGGATGCTCCAAGCAATTACTACACGGTTTTCGGCCGCGCGCAGTTCAGGGCTGACGGCAGCTGCTCGTTCATTCGCAGGAATACAAGCAATGACATGTTAAGCTATACCGTTACCGGGGACGCGCTCGTTATACACAGCTATACCTTCGGGTCATACGGGGACATACCCTGCGCATACCGCTTTGAGGACGGAATGCTGGTATTAACTCACTCGGAGGAGTATTTCGATGGAGAGCAAACCGTGACCCAAACCAGCGAGCTTTATCTTAAGCCCGCAGAGGGTTTATACTGAATCGAAGCGGGACAGGCAAAAAGCTTCAGTGCCTTTCGCTGAGCATCCACGTTATACCTTTAGCCAGACGCGGCTCGGAGGGGGAGAAGTGGCCGCCCTTGTTCATTTCAAGCGTCACGGAGGCGACCTCGGGACTGCGCCTGAGGAGACTGAACAGCTCACGGGTCGCGTTGCCCACCTCGCGCATCAGCGGATGAGACGTGCGCTCCTCCTTGCCGCCCAAGGACAGATAAATGCTTGAGCCTTCGGGCAGGCACAGCGTTTTTGAGTATTCGGCAAAGCCGGGGAACCAGAACGACGCGGAGCAGCACACCGCCCCTGAAAGCTGCTCTAAGCGGCTGAACGCGTAAAACGCAAACAGCCCCGCCAACGAATAGCCCGCGCAGTATAGTGCGCTCGCGCTAAAATCTTCGGCAAAGGGCATAAGCTCGCTTTTGAGCCATTCGAGCGTCTTATCCGCCCCTCCCGAAAACGCGGCGTCGCCTGTGTTTACGGGCCAGGGGGAATAGTCACCGTCCCAGTCGGCGCTTTCAAAGCTTATGAGCGTAAACGGACGATCGGTGCCGTCCCTGACGCGCTCAAAAATCTCCCCGGTGTAATTCTCTTTCTCGCTGCCCACGGCCAAAAGGAACGCCGGGCCGTTCTTGCCCGCGGAAAACAATTCGCAGCGCCTGCCGCCGATAATCGTACTCATGTATCCCTTTCAAAAATCGCGTCCCGCAAGCTCAGCGGGGCGCGTTTGTTTTGTTGCTTATTCCTGAGTGCCGGCACCGTTTTTGGCCATGAACTCGTCCGTACTCATGGTTTTGTGCTTTTTGGGGCGCGGATAGTTCTTTTTCGCGGGCGCGTCGCTGCTTTGCTGCTCCGCCGGAGGCTCAGGCTCGGAGGACACCTCGACAGCGGGCGCGCTCATGCGCTCCTCGGGTTGCAGACGGCGCACCTCGTCAATCGAAAACTCCTTGATTTCGTAGTCGTCGCCGTTTTTCACGCGCACCTTGACCCTTTCGCGCAGCACGTTTATCTCGGTCACGCTGCCTATGCCGTCGGGAGTCATTATGTCCTTGCCTATGCGCGGCAGCTTTTTGAGCGTTTCCTCGTAGTAGTCCTGCTCATACTTAAGGCAGCACATCAGCCTGCCGCACTGGCCGGAAATCTTGGTGGGATTTAAGGACAGGTTCTGCTCCTTGGCCATTTTGATAGAAACGGGCGTGAAGTCGCTCAGAAACGCGCCGCAACAGATCTTGCGGCCGCAAATGCCCAGCCCGCCCAGAAAGCGCGCCTCGTCCCTCACGCCTATCTGGCGCAGCTCTATGCGAGTGTGGAACACGCCGGCCAGCTCCTTGACCAGCTCGCGGAAATCCACGCGGCCGTCCGAGGTGAAATAAAATATCATCTTGCTGCCGTCAAACGTGCATTCCACGTTGACGAGCTTCATATCGAGCTTGTGCTCGCGGATTTTCTCCGCACAGACTGGGAAAGCCTCTTTTTCCCTTTCGCGGTTCTTGGTGCTTAGCTCTATGTCCGTGTTAGTGGCCTTGCGTATTATGGGCTTAAGCTCGCCTACCACGCTTTTATCGCTTATTTCGCGGGCGCTGGTCACGGTTTCGCCCAGCTCCAGCCCGCGCACGGTCTCCACCACCACCATGTCGCCGGGCTGCGGCCACACCTCGCCGGGGGAGAAGTAGTATACCTTGCCGGTATTTTGAAAACGCACGCAAACTACTGTTGCCATTGTTCCTCCTAAAAAATCATATGTTTGCCGCCGCTGTGAGGTCGTAGAGCATCATTTCCGCGGCGTATTGATAGTTCACATTGCCGTTAAGCCTCTTGCGGCACGTGAGCACCGCGCGCATAAGCTTCAGCCCGTCGTGACCGTGGCGGCTCAGCGCCGCAGCCACGGGGTTTACGACTTCGCCGCGCATTAGCTCCGAGGCGCTCTCCTCGAGTATCTCAAGCATGAGCACGGGGTTTGCCTTGAAGTAGGCGAGCTTGGGCGAGAGTGTGGGTATGTCCCGCTTGGAGGCAAAGCCGCCAAACAGCTCCGTAAGCTTTGTAAGCGCGCTCTGGTATTCCTCGTCCTCACTTATTTGGAGCGCCTTGCCCGCGCTGCCGAAGGACAGCGCCGCGTACACGCTCGCTTTTTCGGGCGATATGCCGTTTTGCACGAGGCAGTCCGCGGTGTCCCTGAGGCTCATCTCCGAAAAGCGCATAAGCACGCAGCGGGAGCGTATGGTGGGCAAAAGCGCAGTATAGCGCTGCGTCAAAAGAAAGAAAACCGCGTAATCCGGCGCCTCCTCGAGGGTCTTGAGCAGGGCATTTTGAGCGTTGTCGTTCATCCGGTCGGCATCGTGTATTATCACGCACCTGACCTTGCCTGCGGGGCGCAGCGCGAGCTCCTTAAGCATATCGCGCACCGTGTCCACCTTTATGACGTTCTTTTTATCGGGCCGCAATTCTGTAAGCTCAGGGGCGTTACCGTCCTTAAAGCGCAGACAGCTGGGGCACACGCCGCAGGGGCGATTGCCCGAAGCGGAGCAGGAAAGCGCCTGAGCGATGTAGCGCGCCGCCTCGCTTTTGCCCGTGCCCGCAGGCCCCGCGAATATCTGGGCATGCACAATGCGCCCGGTGGTAACCGGACGCATAAGCTGTGAAGCGAGGAACGGTCTTAAATGGAACTGCTGCATCTGAATTCATTGCCCGCGCGCGGGCAGGCCGCGTCAGAACTTTTTGAACTGCTCCACGTTCAGCGTGAACACGGTGGCGCCGCCCACCATTACCTCTACGGGGTAGGGGGCAAAGCCGCTGCTCATGCCGGGAGACATCTGGGTGGCGGCGCTGGCGACCTGCTTGCGCGAATGGCAAACCTTTTCAATTACATCCAGCGCGCCGTCGAGCTTGGCATCGTCCACGCCTATCAGCAGCGTGGTGTTGCCGGCTCTCAAAAATCCGCCCGTCGTGGCCAGCTTGGTCACGCCGTAGCCCTCGTTCATAAGTGTGCTTATCAGCTTAGAGGCGTCCTCGTCCTGTACTATTGCTATAAGCAGCTTCATAATATCAGCTCCTTTGGTTTGGGTATATATATTATATCCTATGTACGCGAAAAATGCAAGCTGAAATTTTACAAACGCGCTTACGCGTCCGTCGTGTCGTCGCCCATCATCTCAAAATCGTAGAGCAGCCACTCGCCCTTGTATTCGTAGAAGTACAAGCGCATGCTCATGGCGTAGTTGTTGGTCTTGCCCTTTGTGACGGTGATGTAGTTTACGCTTGCGTCGCAGGCCAGCACCTGACCGTCGATCATGGTGTAATTGCGGCTGGAGGCATTTTCGAAGCTCTGCTTGTCGCTCTTGGTTATCCACACCTGCTCGTAGTTCTTAATGAAGTTGGCGGCGCGGGAACCCGGGATGCACAGGTCGGTCACGCTGTTTTTGTTGGCGTTGTGGGTGGAGTAAAGGCACCACTGCTTCAAAAACGCCATGGCCTTATCCTCGAACTGAGATTTTAGCACTTCGTCGTCGTATGCGTACTCGAAGCGGTATATGCCCTCGCCCTCATCGTTTAGCGCGATAGCCTTGCCTTCAGCGTCGCTCACCTTAACCTCCGGCTCGCCCAGAGCGCACTCAAAGCTGTAGTGGGTTATCGTAAAGCCGTTTACGCCGCTCGGAAGGTGACCGTCATAGAAGAGCGTCTCATCCTCGCCCGAAATATAGCTTTCGTCAAGCTCGCGGCCGTTTACGCTGACGGTGGCATATGAGGGCACGTAGTAGTCATACAGCAGGGGATTTTTGCTGTCGATGTCTATGGTGTCAAACTCGTATAATTCGTGTCCCCAGGGGTAGCTGTTCGTGATGGGGATAACGTAAAACTTGAATTCGTCGTTCTCAAGCTTCTTTAATGAGAACTCAGCAAACGCCTTGCCATCTACGGTCACAAGGAAGCGCTTTTCGTTTGCCTTGCGGGGCGCGATCTCGGTGTATTCTATTTCGCCGTCGCCCACGACCTCGCTCAGGTATTTGACGTACTCGCTCTTGCCCTCGAGGTTTGCGTCGGTCATGGTTTCGTATTCATACAGTTCGTCGAAGCGCTTCTCGCTGAATACCTTGAACGCCTCGTCGGCTACGTGGGTGTAGTAGCTGGCTTCATATTCAACCAGCTTTTCGGCAAAATACGCGTGTACGCGCATAAGACCCAACACCAGCAGCACCGCAAGCGCGAGGAAGAACAGCCAGAAGCGCATGTTCCTGTGGCGCAGATGAGCCTTGGTGTAGCGGGTATATTTTTTGCGCTTGCTTCCGGAGGAGGCCTGGGGCTTCAGGGCAGCGTTATTCTTATTGCTCATTTGCTTTATCCCCCTGTAATACTATCCACGCGGTGGGCATGCGGCGGGACACGCTCACGGTCACGCCGTCGTTTATCTTTTCGCTGCCGTAATACATTATCGTAGAGGAGCCGCCGTCCATGTTGCAGGCGTTGACCGCGCCGTATTCGAGCATTATGTTGATTACGTCGCCTATGGTCGCGCCCATGCTGTTGGCCTGCCTGCCGTCGATTACGAGCATCAGCACAGCGCCGTCCGCCCTCTGGCCTATGGCAGTGCGCGGGTTGAGACCCGTGTCCTTGCTCAGGCTCGCCTTACCGTTTACTATCAGCGTCGGGCCGAACGCGCAGGCGTCCCTGAGTCCCATTTCCTCGGCCTGAGCTTTGGTGAAGTTGCCTACGTGCAGTATGTCGTTCTCGTCAAAGCCCGCAACCGCCGAATAGGTCTTTGAGTTGCCCTTCATAGTCACGCCCTGAGAAATCACCAGTCCCTCGGCCATGCCGCCGTTGCCCGAGCCGTTGGGGTCGGAGAACGCACCCGCGTTTATGCAGGCGATGCCGCCGTAAAGCTGCATTATTTCGTCCACGCGCTTGCCCGCCCTTTCGGTGCTGAAGCGGGTGGCCGTGCCGGTTGAGGGGTTGTAGTTGCATACGCCCACTACCACGCGCGAGGGATCCTGCACTATCATCATGTAGCCGTGATAGGTCGCGCCATTTATTTCCTTGAGAAGTATGCCGTTTTCGTCAAACTGCTCTTCCTCCTCGGCGTTTTCGGGACGGGGCTGCCGCGCCGCCACGGTTATGAGCGAAGCGTCCGTCACCTCGTCGCCGGAGACGAAATTGCCTCTTTCAAGCGACTCGGCCACGTGCTCGTAAAGGTAAAGATAGGGCACAAACTTGAGCGCGCTCGACTGGTGCAGCGTCTGAACCACAGAGTCGCTTGCCGCCTGAGACGAGCCGAGAAAAAACTGTCCCAGCACCATCACAACCAGCGCCACCAGCCCCGCCAGCAGCAAAAATATCACTGCCAGCACGTGGCCGAAGGTGCCTCTGTGCCACTTTTTGCGTATGCGCTTTCTCTCTTTTCTCTCAAGCGCCGCCTGAGAGCTTTCCGCCTGCGTATTGTTTTTTCTGGAAGCCATGGCTGTCCTCCGCAATTATTTTTTTCGGGTCGTGGGGCGCTTGCCGCCGGCTGCGCCTGTGCTTTTGACCTTATGCGCTGCTTCGGGATGCTTTCTTAAGTATTCCTCGCGCTGCATGCGGCGCAGATATTCCCTGCGCTTTGCTTCGAGCGCGCGCTTTCTCGCCCTGTTCTTTTTAGAACGCCTGACGCCTGTGTTTACTATTATGAACGTCAGCAGAATGCCGAGCACTATGTAGATGACCCACGCGATGGGGTAGTAGCGGGGCATGAAGTATTTTACCCACTTGGGCAGACTGCTGTCTACCCACTTGTCAAAAGCCTCGTCGGCGGTGTCGGGCTCGCGGGCGACTGACCTTAATGCTACCACGGTGCCCTCGTACACGTTGCCGTCCTTGCCGGCAAATTCGACGCTGCCTATCTTTTGATTCTCTTCTACGGGCGCTTCGACCTTGTCGTCAAAGAAGGTGACGCTCAGGCGCTGCTCGAAATTCTCGGCGATTTCGTTTCGGCTCTCGGCCTCGTTGAGCTCGCTTTTGAGATAGCTTTCGGTGTAGCCCGGGCTTATGCCGGTTATCGTCCATTCGAGCCTGCCGCCGAATTCGTCGTCCGCCTTGGGGCGCACCACGCTCACGGTTTTGAAGCTCACGTCGCATATGTCGGTGATGAGCTGCTTGAAGGTGAGGCTTTCGTATTGCAAAAAGCCGTACTTGAACAGGCGGATGGTGTCGGTGAAGGCCTCGAAATAGTCCTTGGAGTCGCCGTTTGCGTCGGCGGGTCTCAGGCTCACGCTCACGAGCGTGATGTCGTTTTGCACGGCCGCGCCCACGAACGAGCGCCCGGCGGCGGAGGTATAGCCGCTTTTGCCGCCTATGCAGTATTTGTAGTACAGCGCCTTGGTAGAATCGATGAGGTCGTACTTGCTGGTAAAGGTCTTGCCCTCGTCCCAGAAGTTGGAATATATCGTGTATTCGGGGCAGCCGATGATCTGTCTGAAGGTCTCGTTGCCGAGGCAGTAGCTCATAATAATGCCCAGGTCACGCGCGCAGGTGTAATGGTTCACCTCGTGCATGCCCGTGACGTTTACAAAGTGCGTGGAGTTGGAGGAGATGCCGAGGCTCTCCGCGAACGTGTTCATCATGCGCACGAATTCGCTGGTCGAGCCCGCGACTATCACGGCCACGGCCTGAGCCGCGTCGTTGCCGCTGGCTATCATCATGCCGTAGAGCAAATCCTCGAAGGTCATCGTGTCGCCCTCGGTCAGGCCCATGCGGCTCTGGCTGCTGTCCACGGTCACGCCTGCGGGGATTACCACGCTCTTGCCCAGCATGTCGTTGCGCTCCGCCCACTCGAGAGCGAGTATGCAGGTGACTATCTTTGTGGTGCTCGCGGGGTAGCGGCGCTCGGTGGCGTTCTTTTCAAACAGTATGTCGCCTGTGTCCGCGTTCATCACCAGACAGCTTGCGCCGTACAGGTAGTCGCTTATCAGGTTTTCGGGCTTGCTTACTTCGTAGTCTGCGGGGGTCGCTGCAAGCGCCGCGCCGGACAGAGCCAGACTCAGCGCCATCAGAAAAGCCAATATTTTAACGCGTAAACGCAATTCGGACATTCCTCCATTATGTGATTAACAATAGGATTATAGCACTTTTTTCGATTTATGTACAGAGCCGATATTGAAAACCGTTTGATGTCAGCTTTTTTTCTTTGAAAACACGCTCTGCACCAGCCGCTTGTACTCCTTGAACGCGGGCTTGTCCCTGAGAGGGGCGTAGACGCGCTCAAGGGCTTTCATCTGTTTGCCCAGCGCTTCAAGGTTTTCACTGCCCATTTCCTCGGCAAATTTGTCGCCGAGCGTTTCGCTCTGGCGCTTTAAGTTCCTCATGCCGGACAGGGAATCGGCGAGCTTTATGGTGAGCGCCTCTTCGCCGCTTTCACCGTCGCTGTTTGCGCTCTCAACGAGCTCGCACACGTGGTCGCCGAATTCCTTGCGTATGTCGTCGGCGCTCACCTCGGGGCAGAGCGCAAGCACGTCGTGCAGCACCGCAGCCGAGAGCACCGCATAGTCGTCGCTCATGGTGGAAACGATCTGCGTGACCTCCATCGGGTGCACAATGTAGGGCGAGGTGCCGGGCGCGAGCAGGTGTGAGGCGTGCTTCTGCGCGGCGTAGCCTATGGCCTTTGAGAGCATCTCTTCGCCGCTGAGCGCCGCGACGGCGTCCACCTTTGCCTTGCCCCTGCGCCTGCGGCGGGACTTCTTGGGCTGAGCAGGCGCAAGCTCCCTGTCAACTATCGCCAATATATCGGGACTTGCCTCGTAGAAGCTGAGCTTGAGCGTCTTGACCTTGAGCCCCAGAAATTCGCCCTTTATCAGGAAATTGCCGTGCTCGGGACAGGCTGCCTGCTTGTAGAAGTGCTCCATGGTGCCCTTTTCGCCTTCTTCCCATGTGAGCGACTTCATGCACCTCGGGCAGTGCATGAGCGAGGCGCAGGCCTCGTTCCACGCCTCCGCCTCGCTGTTGTGGCGGTGGGTGCGCGCAGAGGAGATGGGCTTGGGCAGACCGCTAACGGGCAAGGCTCGGGGCGCGTCATAGTCGTGTATGCCCATGCCTATGTCGAGCTTTGCCATGCAGGCGGAGGTGAGTATGGCATCGTTCATCGCGTTGTGCAAGGAGAGATTAACGCGGATGCCGGCTTCCTGAGCTATGTTTTTGAGCGCCATGGCACCGTGATCGGGATTTTGCACCGCATAAATCTTCTGTGCGTCGTACCACGCGCAGGAGGGCGCTTCGAGGTTATGAAAGCTCAGATTGTTCAAAAACACGCGCCTGTCGTCCTGACCCCAGCTGAATATGGCGTCCACGTCCTTTATCCATTCGGCGAACATTTCGGCGGCCACGGGAAAATCCTCGCCCGAAGCCAGCATATGCTCGTCTATGCCGGTCAGCTTTTTTACGTACCGGTCAAGCCGCCTGCGCCCGCCAAGGCGCACGTAAATGTTGAACGTGTCCACGGGCGTCATGGTCTTGTCGGTCTTTACTGCGCCGATTTGTATAATTTCCTCATGCATAATCACGCCGTTGCGGTTCTGCGGCGTCCACATGGGGTTATGATATTGATTCCACTCCAAATCTATGATAACGTAGTACATTGAGCCACCTTAATTTTCAAATTCATAAAATTATAGCACATCAATGTAAACCACGCAACCGCTAAACGCACATAAGCCAAAACGTAACATAAATAAGAAAGAATTTTCAAAAAAAGACACACGGTCATCGCCTTTAAGCAGCTGTGCCGCGCATAAGCGGCGGTTTGCCGCGCTCAGTGCTTTATGCGCGCCAGAACCTCATCCATGCCGGGCATGCCGCCCTGAGCGCCGTATTTTTCGGTGCTGATGCCCGCCGCGGCGTTGGCAAATATGAGTGCGTCCCTTACTCCCATGCCGAGGCTCAGCGCACAGGCAAAGGCGCCGTTGAGCGTATCGCCCGCCCCGGTGGTGTCCGTGACGCGCGCGTCTATCGCGGGTATTGCAAACAGTCCCTCAGAGTCACAGCCGATTACGCCCTTTGAGCCGAGCGTCACTATCAGCCTGCCCCCTGCGCTTTCAACCAATTGCTCTATTGGTGCGCTGTCGTTTCCGCATAACAGGCGCACCTCGTGCTCGTTGGGCGTGATGAATGAGCACAAATCCAAAAGCTTTTTATCCGCCTTCAGCGCAGGCGCGGGGTTATAGATGACGGTTTTACCGTTTTCATGCAACATTTTCGCCGCTGCATACACTGTTTCAAGCGGTATTTCGTTTTGCAGAAGCACTATGTCGTTTTCGAGTATACGCACGCTCTGCGCCCTTATATATTCAGGCGACACGCGCGCGTTTGCGCCGGGCACCACGGTTATTGCGTTTTCGCCCTGAGAAACGACAATCAGCGCCACGCCGCTGGACGTGCCCTGTACGCGCTCGATGCCGCTTGTGTCCACGCGGTTTTGCCTGAGGTTGTCAAGCAATTCACCGGCGAACACGTCGTCACCCACGCAGCCGAACATGCTCACGCAGGCGCCCAGTCTCGCCGCGGCTACCGCCTGATTTGCGCCCTTGCCGCCGGGCACACGCTTAAGCTCTTTCGCGCTCACGGTCTCGCCCGGCGATGGAATGCGCTCCGAAAGGGCGGTTAGATCCATGTTTATGCTGCCTATCACTCCGATCTTCTTCATGCGGCACCTCACAGAATTCTGTTGTTTACTTGAATTATAAATCAACCGTTAAGCGGTGTCAATAATGACTTGGGATTAAATGCGGGACGGATTACAACTTGTGATAACAGATATTGACAAAGAGATTTAGTTTATGTATAATTATTGTTAGCAAATGAATACATTAA
This sequence comes from Clostridia bacterium, assembly GCA_017412445.1. Lineage (GTDB taxonomy): Bacteria > Bacillota > Clostridia > Christensenellales > Aristaeellaceae > RUG14130. The sequence continues at coordinate 9,192 of JAFPYA010000200.1, read as the reverse complement.
CAATGCTACTGTTCAAGAAAGGAGATTACAGACATGAAAAAGAGACTCGCTGCCGCTTTGGCTTTGATGCTGCTGGTAATGCTCTTTGTGCCCGCACAGGCGGTTGAATGCCAGTATGAGATTACACAGGCCTTTGTGGACTATCTGGACACACAGGGAGTGAAATACAGATGGGAAGGCGTTGATCAGGATGGCGATGAGCACATAAGAATCAGCTTTGGCGGCAAGAATATGGATCCAATCGTCACTGATTGGTACTTTGATAACGCCAGAGGGCGTGTCGTGGTGCGGTCGTGGAATGTAATTGACTATAGCATTTCGGATTATTACTATCTGTCTGCTGCCCTGGACGAAGCCAATGGCACATATCTTTTCGTAAAATTCCACACCGATGACACCGACAATTCTGTTACAGCGGGGTACGATATGCCTGTGACCGGTAGCCAGGACGCAGAGCAGTGCTACGAGATACTCATGCGCATGATCAATATATTGGACGATGTGTACCCGCAGCTCTCCAAATACGATATCACAGATTAAGCAGCGGTCGGCCGACCGCCTGAATCAAAGCAAATACCCGTCCTTAAGCTCGGACGGGTATTTGCTTGCCCTAAAAATTACCTGCGCCGCGCTTGACGCACAGGCGTGCATTGGCTATACTTTAACCCAAAATACAAAATAGGCAAGCTTGAAAGGAGACGCATATGCTTTACTCGGCAAACGGCGACGCAAAACTCAGGGATGAGGTGTTCAAAAATCCCGGCAGCGCCTACAGGGGCACGCCATTTTGGGCATGGGACGGCAAGCTGGACCGCGAGGAAATGGCGAGGCAGATAAAGATATTCAAACAGATGGGTCTGGGTGGCTTCCACATGCACGTCAGAACCGGCATGGACACGCCGTATTTGAGCAGGGAGTTCATGGATTACATCCGCTTCTGCACCGAAAACGCCCGCGAGGAGGGCATGCTGGCCTGGCTTTACGACGAGGATCGCTGGCCGAGCGGCTCGGCAGGCGGCAGGGTCACAGACGGCAGACCCGAATTTGCGCGCAAGTGCCTGCTGTTGACCACCGAGCCCTACACTCCCGACAGGCCGCATAAAAACACGAAGCCCGAGCCCGGCAGGGGGCAAAACAGCATTAGACAGGACAACGGCGAGCTGCTGGCGGTCTACGACGTGACGCTGAACGCGGACGGCACGCTTTGCTCGTTTAAGCGCATAGATGAAGCCGACGAGGCGCAGGGCGCCAAATGGTACGCATACATGGAGCACGCCACCGAGGACCCGTGGTTCAACAACCACGCATACGTGGACACGCTCAAAAAGGACGCGATCGCCAAATTCATCAGCCTTACGCACGAGGAATATTACAAGACCGTGGGGGACGAGTTCGGCAAGCTTGTGCCCGCCATATTCACTGACGAGCCGCAGTTCTGCCCCAGGAATTCTCTGGCCTTCGCCGCGGAGCAAAAGGATGTTTTCATGGCGTGGACGGATGAGCTGCTACAAAAATACGCCGACAAATACAATGAAAATCTGCTGGACAGGCTGCCGGAGCTTTTGTGGGAGTTGCCCGGCGGCAGGCTATCGAGCGCGAGGTGGCGCTACCAGAACCTCATAACCGAGATGTTCGTCGAAAGCTTCTGCGTTCAGGTGGGATCGTGGTGCCGAGCTCACGGCCTGAGACTTACGGGTCACGTGATGGGCGAGCCCACGCTGATGAGCCAGAGCCGCGCCGTGGGCGACGCGATGCGCTGCTATCGCTACTTCGACATACCCGGCATAGACATGCTGTGCGACTACCATGAGTACACCACGGCCAAGCAGTGCCAGTCCATAGTGCGCCAGACGGGCAAGGAGGGCATGCTCAGCGAGCTTTACGGCGTGACCGGCTGGGATTACGACTTCCGCGGCTACAAGCTGCAGGGCGACTGGCAGGCCGCGCTGGGCGTGACGGTGAGGGTGCCGCACCTCGCGTGGATGACCATGAAGGGCGAGGCAAAGAGGGACTATCCCGCCTCGATAAGCTACCAGTCTCCGTGGTGGGATCAGTTCTCCATGGTCGAGGATCACTTCGCCCGCCTGAACACAGCGCTCACGCGCGGCAAGGCGGCGGTCAGGGTGGCCGTGGTTCATCCCATAGAGAGCTACTGGCTGCACTGGGGGCCCTCCGATCAGACCGCGGCCGAGCGCGACCGCATGGAGCGCCAGTTCGACGAGCTTTGCCGGACGCTACTGTTCGGCGGCATAGACTTCGACTACATCGATGAAGCCGAGCTGCCGGCGCTGTGCGAAAAGGGCGGCTGCCCGCTCAAGGTGGGAGAAATGAAATATGACGCGGTGCTCGTGCCGGGCGTGGACACGCTGCGTTCAAGTACGCTTAACCGCCTTAATGACTTCATGAGCGAGGGCGGACGGCTCATATTCCTGGGCGGTTGTCCCGCCTACGTCGACGCCGAGACCTCGGACGCCGCAAGGGGGATATACGACAGGGCCGAGCATTCGGCTTACGATCCCACTGGGATACTGGCCGCGCTTGAGCCGTACCGCTTTGCCGACATACGCCGCAGCGACGGCAGCCGCGAGGATGGCCTGCTCATGCAGCTTAGAAGCGACGGGGACGATATGTGGCTGTTCGTCTGCAACGGCAAAAACCCGGTCAGCCCCGATGTGGACGACGCAAGAAAGCTGCGCTTTACGCTGAAGGGCGAATTTGCCATCACGCTTTACGATACCCTCAGCGGCGACATCCGCCGCCTGCCCGCAAGCTGCATCGGAGGCAACACAGTATTTGAAAAGCCGTGGCACATACACGACAGCCTGCTTCTGCGCCTTGAAAAGGGCAGGGGAGAGGCATTGGGCTCAGATGAAAACCGCGCATTCGAGCGCACGGACATGGTGCTCAGCGAGGTCGACGTTAAGCTCGAGGAGCCCAACATGCTCCTGCTCGACATGGCCGAATACGCCTTCGACGAGGGCGAGATGCAGCCCATAGACGAACTTCTGAGGATAGACAACGCCGCGCGCAGGCGGCTGGGCATACCTGTCAGGCGCAAGGAGGTCGTGCAGCCTTACCTGCTCGAGCCGGAGAAGCCGCTCCACAGCCTGCGCCTGCGCTTCACGATACCCAGCGAAATCGATCTGGCGGATGCCCGGCTCGCGCTCGAAACGCCGGAGGACAGCCGCGTGGTTTTGAACGGGGAACAGGTACCGTACGTCGATGCCGGCTGGTTTGTCGACAAGAGCATACGCGTTATGGCGCTTCCGCCCATACACAGGGGCGTAAACACGCTTGAAATCACCGTGCCCATAGCCAAGCGCACAAATCTCGAATGCTTCTACATTTTGGGTGATTTCGGCGTGAGGATTAATGGCATAACCAAGACGATAATCCCGCCGGTCAGAAGGCTGGGCTTTGGCGACATAGTGCCTCAGGGGCTTCCGTTCTACACCGGCAACCTCGTCTATCGCTTTACCGTGCGCTCTCAGGGAGATTTTGCCCTTCGCGTACCCCGCTACAGGGGCGGCCTTGTGAAGGTGTTTGTTGACGGCAGGGACGAGGGCAACATCGCCTTTTCGCCCTACATACTCAACGTTAAGGCTGAGGAGGGCGAGCACACGGTGGAAATACGCCTCTACGGCACGCGGTTCAACGGCTTTGCCCAACTGCACCATACGCCGGGCGTGTATTTCTACCAGAGCCCCAACTCCTGGCGCAGCGCGGACGACCTGTGGTGCTACGAGTATCAGCTCAAGCCCGCGGGCATACTCAAGTCGCCTGAGCTCATGGGCGCTGTGGCCGGCGACAGAAAAACCGCACTCTCCGCCTCAGAACATATGACCGACCTCAGCTGACAAAGAATTAACGTATACTATACTCTACTTTTTAGCAATATAAATATATTCCATCCGCGCGGCGGCTTAAATTGACCGCGCGGATGTTTTCTGCTATCAACTTTTATGAATTTGTCGAAAGCACCAAAAAATTTTTTGAATGTTATTGACTTTGACGATGAATAATGTTAAAATTTCTATATGAATTTGGATAATTAAAATTCTGATAATTGTTATTGAAGAGAGATGAGTGCATGAGCGTCAAGGCGGAAACAGCGCGCAAGGTCAAACGAAGCGGGGGCAAGAGGGTGCTCACATTCAGAAGCGCGCTCAAGCGTTACTGGGTGCTGTACCTCATACTTTTTGTCATAATGGCATATTACTGCCTGTTCCATTATTACACCATACTGCTCGGCATAGAGATGGCCTTTAAGAACGTAAAGCTGGGCTTCTCAATTGCCGATTCGCCCTACATCGGTTTTAAGAACTATTCAAAGATATTCCAGAGCCGCGACATATACAGCACGGTCATAAACACGCTCAGACTCAGCGTATCCCGCCTGATATGGACGTTCTGGCCGCCGATAGTGCTCGCCATAATGCTGTTTGACCTGTCCAGCCGCGCCTACAAGCGCGTATGCCAGACGCTGGTCTACATACCTCACTTTTTCTCCTGGGTCGTCGTGTACGGCATCGTATACGCCGTGTTTTCCTCAGACGGCTTTTTGAACGTGCTCATCTCCGCTCTCGGCTTTGATAAAGTAAATTTTCTCACCTCGCCGCCCAAATTTGTGCCTCTGCTCGTAGGCTCGCAGATTTGGAAGGGCGTAGGCTGGGGCACCATACTTTACTTTGCCGCGCTCACCAACGTGAATCCCGAATTGTACGAGGCCTGCAAGATTGACGGCGCGGGACCATTGCGCAGGACGCTGGTGGTCACACTGCCTGAGATGCTGCCTGTGGTCAGCTTCTCGCTCATCATGTCGCTGGCCAACATATTAAACAACGACTTTGAACAGGTGCTTTTGTACTACAATCCGTCCGTGTACTCCGTAGGCGATATAATCGATACCTGGGTTTACCGCGAGGGCTTGCTCAACTATCAGTATTCCGTGGGCTCCGCCGTGTCGCTGCTAAAGGCGATCGTCAGCATGATACTGGTAATCGGCGCAAACTTCGTCTCCCGCCGTGTTTCCGGCAGGGGCATGTGGTAACGGGCATTCGGGAAAGGAGCTTTGCATGACAGGCGACAAACTGGCCGGGCTTGACGCGAAAGCCAAGAAGGAATTGCTTAGGCGCAACCACCGCAAAAACCGCATCCGCATGACCACAGAGGACAGGATATATCAGATAGTCATCTATCTTCTTGTCACTATAATCACGCTTCTGTGCCTTATACCGCTCATATACGTTATAGGCATGAGCTTCACCTCCCTAATGGAGCTCAACGAGAAGAACAACTTCGTGCTCATACCCATGCACCCCACGCTCGAAAGCTATAAGTACATACTCAAGCAGGCGAACCTCTACACGGGCTTCCTTGTTTCGGTGTTCAGAACGGTGTTCGGCGTGATGGCGATGCTTGTGTTCGTGGTGCCGGGCGGCTACATTCTGGCAAAGCACGAGCTCCCGGGCAGGCGCGGCATACTTTTGTTCTTCGTAATCACTATGCTCATACAGGGCGGCACTATACCCTCGTATATGCTCATAAAGAGCCTTAAGCTTCTTGACAGCATATGGGTGTACGTGGTTCCGGCGTTCGGCTCGGTGTACAACATGCTGATAATAAAGATATTCGTCGAGGGGATGCCGCAGGACATAATCGAATCCGCCGACCTCGACGGCGCGACTGAGCTGCAAAAGATGTTTTACATTGCGATACCCCTGCTTGTGCCCACTATCTGCGCCCTGTCGCTGTTTACGGGCGTCGCCCAGTGGAACGCGTGGTTCGATTCGCTTCTGTATGTCAAAACCGTGTCCAAGCAGCCCGTGCAATTGCTCATTCACCAGCTGTTCAACCGCACGGTGGCCTCCACCAACATGGACGGCGCGGGCAACATGCAGTCCATGATAAGCGACCTGTACCGTGCCGGTACAGACATAACCATAAAGATGGCCTGCGTGGTCATAGCCATGCTGCCGATAATGTGCGTGTACCCCTTCCTGCAAAAGTACTTCATCTTCGGTATGTACACGGGATCGGTAAAGGGCTAAACGGAACGTTTGCCGCCACGAGCGGCTGAACGATAGAAAGAATCATTAAATAAGGAGGAACAACCATGGCAAGAAAAATCAGCAAGCTGCTGGCTTTGGCGTTGGCACTGTTGTTTGCGGTAGCCGCCATTGCCGAGGTGCCCGAGTTCGAGGACATCGACTTCCCCGAGGTGCTGCCAAGCGGCATCATCCTTGACAGCGACCTGGACTACAGCTATGATGACATGAGCGTCCACTACAACATCAGCATCATGACTGAGAACTACGGCACTCCCAACGTGGAAGAAGAGTACGATCCTATCATCTACTGGCTCGAGCAGAAGTTCAATGTTACCATCGAGTACCGCTCTGTCGACGAGCTGGGCGACGTCATCCCCACTTTGGCCGCCTCTGACGACCTGCCCGATCTGTTCATGCCCCCGTCCAACAGCCGTGACTTCGCGTTCGGCCTCGACGACGCCAACAAACTGATCGACGCCCGTCAGATCTACCCCTACATGCCCCTTACTTCTCAGTATGTCACTGAGGCGATGCTCGCCAACTCCACCAACCCCAAGACCGGCCGCATCCCGTTCGTGACCAGCTACGGCATTCAGGACGGCATCTGGACCAACGCCATCCGCGGCGACTGGCTCGAAAAGTTCGGCATGGATTATCCCGAGAACGTGGACGACCTGCGCGAATATGCCGAGGCCGTAAAGACACAGGATCCCGACGGCAACGGTGAAGACGACACCTACGTGTTCGGCATCTGGCGCACCATGTATTCCTGGTGCCAGAACGCCTACGGCAACGCCGCCCCTCACGTTGACGACGAAGGCTACCTCAGCCATCAGTACTTCAACGGCGTGCGCTACGGCTTCCTGAGTCTGATGAAGGAATTCTATGAGGCTGGCTATCTCCATCCCGACTGGGACGTTGACATCTCCGGCGCCTGGAACCGCCAGAAGACCCTGATCGCAAACGACAAGGTCGGCGCTCTGTACTATCCCGTCAGCACCCTGCTGGGCGAGTATTGCGCTGCCAAGGGCGAATACGAAGGCGACGTGCTTCAGGCTTGGGAAGTCTGCCAGCAGTATCCCTTTGGCGACGGCGAGATCCTCTATCCCGCTGCGGGCGACCCCGGCTATCGCTGGCTGTTCCCTGCCAAGAACTATGAGGACGAAGGCAAGCTCATGCGCGTTGCGCACATCCTTGACACCTGCCGCGCCGGTGGCGAAAGCTACTTTGCCACGATTCAGAACTCCATCGACGAAGTGTACCAGCTCTACGCTGACACGCATGAGGGCGTGACCAAGAACCCCAACCTGCTGCGCAGCATGACCTACACTCCCGAAGGATACTTCTACATCACCGAGACCGACCTCACCCCCGACAACAAGGACGATAACCAGTTCATGCTGGGCAACATCTATGTTGAGTCCTACGACGGCCAGCCCATTCAGGCTCTGGGTCTTGCTGTTGCATGGCAGCTGAACGATCCCGACCCGAACGCGGAGCACGCTGCGTTCAACGCCAAGGCCAACGAGCACATCATGCACACCGCTTCCGTGCCGCGTTACGCCAACACCAGCCTGCTGTACACTCTGTCCGGCGAGGCTGCTGAGGCGAACAACGCCATGGGCGACTGGATCACCGCTCAGGAGATCGCCTTCATCAAGGGCGAGCGCGAGCTGACCGAGGAAAGCTACGCTGAGTGGGCTCAGGAGTGGCTGGATCGCGGCGGCTACGAGATCGTTGCCCAGATGGCCGAAGGCCTTGGCTGCGAGCTCCCTGATGAGCTGATCAAGTAATTCCGTAAAGCAATTCTTAAACGCACAACACAGGCCCCTGCTCCGGTATTCTCCGGGGCAGGGGTTTTTATGTTTGCTTGAGCATTATCAGCATAATGCAGACTAATGCGGTCAAGCACGAAAACCATACGCGGCCTGTTCGATTGTTATTAGCTGTGGCGAGCATAAACCCGGTCGCGTTTCGGTGGAAAGTGCAAATGGGTTAATGAGGCGGCAAACGCCCGCCTCTGTGGAAGTGTTGTAGTAAATGGTCAATCGGCATGAGAGGGGATGTCAAAGCCGGATATATCAAACTTCGTCTCGCGGTGAACGCAAACTGAGTTTTCTCTATGAATGCACTTTGGAAGCGGCTGAACTGCGAATACAAGGGCAAAAGAATCCGCCCGGAATGAGTAGCCGGGCGGTAAGCGTCACGTGGGTTTATTTGGCTTCGGGAGCAGCCTCGGTCTTGGGAGGCTCTTCTGCTTTGGCTGCGCCTGTAGTCAGGCCGGGAATTGCGCCTGCAAGACCCGCGCCCAAGCGTATGCCGGTGCCATCGGCCATGGCCTTCAAAAAGCCGTTCATGGCCTGAGTGATCTTGCCAATGTACTCGCTGTTGGCATCGGTGCCGTACATGGTGAGGCTCTCTACGCCGTTCAGGCTCGAAGCCAGCGCCTTGGCCACGTCGGGCAGCACATTGTAGAGCATTTCGAGCTTCGAGGCGTCGCCCATGAGGTTTTGCGCCTGCGCCTTCTTTTCGATACCTTCGGCCTCGGCGAGCGCCCTGGCCTGTATGGCCTGCGCTTCGGCTTCGCCCTTGGCGCGGATACCCTCGGCCTCCTGTTCGGCGGCGAAGCGGGCGGCCTCTGCGGCGGCCTTGCGGGCATCGGCTTCCTTCTGGGTTTCGTAGAGGGAGGCGTCGGCCTCGTTCTGGCGGCGTATGCGCGCGGCCATAGCCTCCTGCTCGGCGGCGTACTTCTGCGCGTCGGCGCGGGCGTTGGCGGCGTACTTGTCGGCGTCGGCCTTCTCGCGTATGTCGGCGCTCAGGCGGCGCTTCTGTACCTCGACCTCTTTGTCGGTGCGGATGATGGCCTTCTCCTGCGCCGCAATTTCGGCGTCGGCCTGACGCTCGCGCAGCGTCTTCTCCTGAATTTGCGCTTGTATTTTACCGGCGGCCTCCGCGTCGACGGCGGCCTTGTCGGCCTCGGCCTTGAGCGCCGAGCGGCGCAGCGCCAGCTTGTTGTTGTTTTCGGCGATGGACGTGTCCGCGGCAACCTGGCCTTCGTTGGCCTCCTTCGCGGCTACGGCGCGGGCGAGCGCTATGTCTCTCTCTGCGTCGGCGCGGGCGATTTCGGCGGCCTTCTTGACCT
>JAFPYA010000199.1 GCA_017412445.1 Clostridia bacterium | reverse complement strand
GACATTACGGGTTAATTTACGGCTAAGGATTATGATATGAGGTATAATTATGAGCATTTTATTCATTGGGCGAAAAAAAGGTTGAATAAAGCGCACATTTAGGGTATAATGCTTTTACAAGGCTTGAGGGGTTTACAGATGAAAAAATACATTTGCGATATTGAAATCGGCAGGCTCATCCTCGCCGCCTGCGCGGACAACGCCGTGCGCCTGACGCTTGAAACGGGCGCAGAGCTTAAGCGCGCGCCTGTAAGCGCCCCGGACGCTGAAACGGGCGAAATCAGGCCGGGTGGCATAAAGGCAGGAGAGCTGCTGGTCAAATACGAGCAGGGCGTATTAAGCATAGAGGCGCCCAAGGCGAGGCGCCGCGCATCGCTTAAGCTTACAGGCGACGGAAACGAAAAGCGCCTCATATTTACGCTGTCCACGCGCGGCGAGAGCTTTTACGGCCTCGGCGGCAGCGCGGGCGATTCTCTTATTCTCAGGGACGCAGCATACGCGCCGGGCGAAAAGGTGTTCGTGCCTTTTGTGATGACCAAATCGGGCTACGCTTTGAGCGCGGGCGCGGGCTGCGTTTTCGACGTGCGCACCGCCTCCTCGCGGGAGCTAAGGCTCGTATTGCCCTTGGATGAGGCCGAAATCTTTATATATTCGGGCGCGCATTTAAAGGCGCTGCTTGAGCGCTTTGCTTATATAACAGGGCGCACGCCGGTATTGCCCGCGTGGTGCTACGCTCTCATGCTCGACGAACGCGGGGCAGAGGTGTCAAAGCTGATGGACGACGCTGCCGAAATGCGAAGGCACGGCATACCTTGCGACGCGCTGATAGTGCATTCGGGCGCCGCGCAGGGCGGTGACGTGAGCGTAAATAATGCAGGTTGCAGGTCACAGCCGCATTCGTTTATGTCGGCGCTTGGCAGATACGGCTTCAAGACCGTGATGGCCTCGATGGACGAAGCAGAGCAAAAACGCATGCAGACGCTCACATATATGGGCGCACGGAGCCTTGAGATAGGCGAGGCCGTAAGCCTCTCAGACGCGCTCAGGCTCGGCTTAAGCGGCGTAAGCAACGCGGTATGCGGCGTGGACATATTCGACCCCCTCTCTATACACACCCAAATGCTGGGCGCGGTCAGCGTGCTGGACTGCTCTCAGGGCTACTGTCAGCCGTGGTGGGCGGGCGTCGAAAACGAAAGGCTGTTCACGGCTTACGACCGCACGCGCTATCACCTTTTGCCTTACATCTATTCAGCGGCGCTGTCGGCGCATATTACGGGCGTGCCCATGCTGCGCCCGCTTGCGCTTGAGTTCGACGACGAAGAGGTGAAGGACTACACAGGCGCGTTCATGCTGGGCGAAAGCCTGCTTGTGGCCGCAAGGGGCGATAAAGTGCGTCTGCCATCCGGAGAGTGCTGGGTGGACGCGTGGACGTACTCGATTTTTGACGGCGGTCAGGAGCTGGATATTTACGTTCCCGAGGGCAGAAGCGGCGCGCTGTTCGTGCGAAACGGCGCCGTGATAGCGGCGCAGCCGGGCAGGCAGTACGTGGAGACGGGCGACAGCGAATATCTTACGCTCGAATGCTTCGCGGTGTTTGACTGCGACGCGGAACACTCTTTATTTGAGGACGACGGCGCAAGCGCGGAGTATCTCAGGGGCAGAATCGCACGCACGCGCTTCCGCCTGACCAGAAGGGGCAAACGCATACTTATCGACGTAGGCCTGCGCGAGGGCGAATTTGAAGGCATGAATCCCGAGCGAAGGTACAGGCTCAAAATCATAACCGGGCAAAGACCCATCACCGCGCTGGTAGACAGCGTTCCCGTGAATTTTGAATACGACAACTATTGCGTGTGCCTCGACATGGGCACGGGCAGACACGTCGAGATAATCATCTGAGGAGGGATACAATGGGCATACCGGAGCTTTTGATCGCAAACGACGGCAAGAGAGTGACCACACAGGAAGAATGGGCCGCGAGACGCAAGGAGCTTTTAGACGTGCTGTCAAGTGAGGAATACGGCTTTTTACCCCCGAAAGAGCCCGCGTGCCTGAAGCTCGTCTCAAAGAATAAGGATCACTACGGCGGCCGGGGCGTGGAGGAGAAGCTGGAGCTTACAATAAAGGCGGACAAGGGCGACTATACGCTGCCGCTGACGCTTCTGCATCCGGACGCGCCGGGCAGGCATCCACTGTTTTTGTACATCAGCTTCAGCCCCGAGCTTTACCAGAAATCTCTGCCCGCCGAGGTACTGCTTAAGCGCGGCTACTCCGTGGCGCTGATACATTACGCCGCCGTGACCAGCGACGACAACGATTTTACAAACGGGCTTGCAGGGCTCATGGACAGGCCCTGCGACGGCACGGGCTGGGGCAAGCTAAGCCTCTGGGCGTGGACGCTCAGCCGTGCGCTCGACGAAATCATAAAGCGCGACGACGTGGACGTAGAGGCAATCGCCGTGATAGGCCATTCGCGCCTGGGCAAGACCGCGCTGTGGTGCGGCGCAAACGATGAAAGGATACGCTTCACCTGCGTAAACGACTCAGGCTGCAGCGGCGCGGCGATGGAGCGGGGCAAGAACCCCGCGAGCGAGAACGCTGAGATCATCTGCCGCCGCTTCCCGTTCTGGTTCTGCGAGAACTACAAAAAGCACGGCACGGACGTGGAGCACATGCCCTTCGACCAGCACTTCGCCATCGCCGCCTGCTGCCCGCGCTATGTCGCGGTCACGAGCGCGAGCCTCGACGAGTGGGCGGACCCGCCCTCCGAGAAGCGCTCCTGCGAGGCGGCCTCCTGCGCGTGGCAACTCTTCGGGCGCAAGGGCTTTGGCGACGACGCGGTACATTTTCTCAGGGAAGGCACGCATTTTCTGTCGCTCGACGACTGGGAGTTTTTCATGGACTTTATAGACAGGCACAAAGGGGAGAGAAGCAGTATGAAGACCGCGTCAATAGCCGGGGCAAAGCCCAACATTGGTCCTTATTCATCGGCGACCATAACAGGCAATCTGGTTTACACCTCGGGCCAGCTGGGCGCGGACCCGATCAGCGGCGAAATGCCTTCTGACGTCAAAGGGCAGGCGGAGCAGGCGTTTAAAAATGTAGCTGCGCTGCTCTGTGCCGCCGGCAGCGACATTTCAAGGGTGGTCAAGACCACCGTGTTCATAAAGAACATGGACGATTTTAAAGCGGTGAACGAGGTTTACGCGTGCTTCTTCACCGAGCCGTACCCCGCCCGCTCCTGCGTGGAGGTGGCGCGCCTGCCCAAGGACGCGCTGGTGGAGTGCGAGGCCATAGCCGAATTATGATTAAGCTTTGCGTTACGGCGCCGTTCCCGGAGGGCGCGGAGGAAAGGTTCGGGGGCTTTGAAGGCGTGGAGGTCGCGCGCGGCATGAGCGATGACGCCGAAATAGTATTCGGCCAGCCTGACCCGGACAGCCTCAAAAATCTGAAACAACTGAAATGGCTGCAGATTTCAAGCGCAGGCGCGGACAGATACGCTTCAAGGCCTGAGCTGTTTCAAAACGTCGCACTCACTACGGTCTCGGGCGCGTTCGGCCGCTCGATAAGCGAATGGACGCTGGCGCTCGTGCTTTCGCTCTACAAACGCCTGAACCTGTTTCGTGACAACCAGCAAAACGCCCTCTGGCGCGACGAAGGCCGCCAGCAGAGCCCCTCAGGCAAAAGAGTGCTGATACTTGGCTGCGGCGATCTGGGAAGTGCGATAGCCTCGGTCTTTAAGCCCTTCGGCTGCTTTATTTCGGGCATACGCAGGCACGCCTCGGCAGGCGCGCCCAAGGGCTTCGACGAAGTTCACGGCTTAAGCGAGCTCGACAGTGAGCTCGTAAAGGCCGACATAATCGTAGGTGCTCTGCCGGGCACGCAGGAGACCGCGGGGCTGCTCGGCCGCGAACGTCTTTTCGCCTTAAAGCCGGACAGCGTGATCGTCAACGTGGGCAGGGGCAGCCTTATAGACCTCTACGCCCTCGCCGACCTGCTCAAACAAAACCGCATCTGGGGCGCGGCGATAGACGTCGCCTTTCCCGAGCCGCTGCCCGCGTCCCATCCGCTCTGGCGGTTAAAAAACTGCATAGTCACGCCCCACGCCAGCGGCGGAAGCTTCGGACACCTTAAGGAGACCGAGGAGATAATCTATTCCATCTGCCGCGAAAACCTGCAAAGATATCTGAGCGGCGGGCCGCTGCTCAACCGCCTCGACTTTGCCACGGGCTACCGCGCGCTCGAGGACAGGTATTCCCACTGACATGGCACAAACAAACGCTCCGCTGCAGAAAATGCAACGGAGCGTTTGTTTTTTAATCTGTTACTGTATCGGCTCAAAATCCGCCGCACCGTGCTTGCACAGGGGACAGACGAAGTCGTCGGGCAGCTCGTCGCCCTCGTATACGTAGCCGCAGACCTTGCACACGTAGCCCTTTTTGCCCTTGGTTTCGGGCTTGGGCTTTACGTTGTCCTGATAGTAGGTATAGGTCATGGTGGGCTTGTCGTTTATCACGCGCGCCTCGGTTATCTGGCAGATGAACATGCCGTGGGTGTCCAGATCCACGTACTGCTCTACTTTGAGGGACATGAAAGCGTTTATGTACCTCGGTAGGAAGGCGAGGCCGTTGTCCGAGCGCAGGGGAGTGAGATCCTCAAACTTGTTCACCGTGCGGCCGCTTCTGAAGCCGAAGGACTGGAACACGTCAAAGGGAGCCTCGGTGCTTAAGCAGTTCACGTTCATTATGCCGGTCTGCTTTATCACGTGATGGGAGTAGTTTTGCTTGTTTATGCACACCGCCACGCGGTTGGGCGAATTGGTGACCTGACTTACGGTGTTGACTATGCAGCCGTTGTCCTTCGTGCCGTCGTTTGAAGTGACCACGTACAGGCCGTAGCCTATTTTGAAAAGTGCGGTCATATCGTTTTTGTTGGCGGTTTTGTCGCTCAGGGCAATGTAGTCGCGGCAGAGCTCTTCGCTGAGCGCCTCCACCTGTGCCTTGCTTTCGTCGTTGAGGGCGGAGGCGATTTTTACGGTCGGCTCGGCAAAGCTGAGGTTTTTGCAGCCCTCAAGCAGCGACTTCATAACCTTTGCAGCCTGAGGTGCCCAGGAGCCGTTCTCTATGAGCGCCACGGTGCGGTTTTTAAAGCCGCGCTCGCTGAGATGCTCAATGAACGTGCGCATGAAGGGGAATATGTCGGCGTTGTAGGTGGTGGTTGCAAGCACGATTTTGCCAAAGCGGAACGCGTCCGCCACCGCCGTGGCCATGTCGCAGCGGGCGAGGTCGTGCACGGCGAGCCTGGGGCAGCCCTTCGCGCGCAGCTTGTCGCAAAGCAACTCAACAGCGTTTTTGGTGTTGCCGTATACCGAGGTGTAGAACACCGCTATGCCGTCGGTCTCAACCGCGTAGGAGGACCAAGTGTTGTACAAATCGAGATAGTATTTGAGGTTTTCACTTAGCACGGGGCCGTGCAAGGGGCAGATGGTCTCGATTTCGAGGCCGGCGGCCTTTTTGAGCACCGCCTGCACCTGCGCGCCGTACTTGCCCACTATGCCTATATAGTAGCGCCGCGCCTCGTCCGCCCAGCTTTCGTCAGGCGTGTCGAGCGCGCCGAATTTGCCGAAGGCGTCCGCGGAAAACAGCACCTTTTCGGTGGATTCGTAGCTCATTATGACCTCGGGCCAGTGCACCATGGGCGCGGTGACGAATATCAGCGTATGCTGACCAAGGCTCAGCCCCTGCCCTTCGCCCACCACCATGCGCCTGTCCTCGAAGGCGGTGCCAAAGAAGTTGTTCATCATGTTGAACGCCTTGGCGGAGGAGACGACAGTGGCCTCGGGATAGGTGTTCATAAAGCTTATAATGTTCGCGGAGTGATCCGGCTCCATGTGCTGCACAACCAGATAATCGGGCTTGCGGCCGCCCAGTGCCTTTGCCACGTTGTCCAGCCACTCGTGGGTGAAGTGCCTGTCAACGGTGTCCATAACCGCGATTTTGTCGTCCAATATGACGTATGAATTGTAGCTCATGCCCTTGGGCACGCGGTACTGCCCCTCGAACAAATCTATGGCGTGGTCGTTTATGCCTACGTAGCGGATTGCGTCAGTCATGCCTTTGACCTCTTTTCCTGTTTTTAGTCTATTATATATGAGCCATGCCGCCAAGTCAACACCCGAACGAGCGCAAACGGGTCGTTAATGAAGGTTAAAATTGAACTGATGCCGGCATAAGCCCGGAAGCGCGTAAGCGGCTGCGTCGCTTCCGCCCGCAATTGCAATGTTAAATGTTTTTCATTTGATGAAATTCAGCTCAATATATGATATAATCAAGCTTGACGAGTTATGTACTTGTTTCTATACGCATGCATTCATTTACAGGGGAGGTTAAACTATGCCTATCAGTCAGGAAAAGTATGACAAGCTGGACGAGGTTATCGCCGCGAACAAAGGGCAGAAGGGCGCCGTAATGCGCACGCTGCAATCCGCGCAGGATATCTTCGGCCATGTACCGAAGGATGTGCAAATCCGTATCGCCGAAGGTCTGGGCACCACGCTCAGCGACGTGTACGGTGTCGCCACCTTCTATTCTCAGTTCGCCCTCGAGCCCAGAGGCGACTACATAATCGGCGTATGCCTGGGTACCGCCTGCTACGTCAAGGGCTCCAAGAACGTGCTCGAGCGCGTGTGCAAGGAACTTGACACTAAGGTCGGCAAAACCAGCAAGGACGGTCTGTTCACTATCAAGGACACCAGATGCCTCGGCGCCTGCGGCCTTGCTCCCGTTATGATGATCAACGACGACGTCTACGGCCGCCTCACCCCCGACCAGATTCCGGGAATCCTCAACAAGTATAAGACCGCTCAATGAACGAGATATCCCTGTACATTCTGGACCTCGTCCAGAATTCAATCACAGCCGGAGCAAAGCACATTCGCATTAGCATTACTGTTGACACGACCGCCGACAGCCTGACCATCGTGATAGAGGACGACGGCTGCGGAATGAGCAAGGAATTGCTAAGCCGCGTCACAAGCCCCTTCACCACCACGCGCAAGACCCGAAAGGTGGGGCTGGGAATACCAATGATAATGCAGCTTTGCGAGATGTGCGAGGGCCGCTTCCACATCGACAGCGCGCCGGGCAAGGGCACGGTGCTTACGCTCGCCTTTAAGGCTTCCCACGTGGACTTGCCTCCCATGGGCAGCCTGCCGGAGACCATGCTGTCGCTGATAAACGGCGCGCCCGAGGGCATTGAATTCAACCTCACATACGGCTACAACGGCGAAAGCTTCGATTTCGATACGATGGAGATACGCCAGATGCTTGGGGAGGATGTGCCGCTCAATACCCCTGAGGTGCTCAGCTGGATAAGGGATTACATCAAAGAGAACATTGAGCAAATTGAACATCAATAACTATTTTCAGGAGGGTTATATATGAAATCGATCGCTGATCTGGAGAAAATCCGTCAGGCAACGCTTAGCAAGGTTAACCTCCGCCGCGAGAGCGAGGGTACCCGCATCGTCGTAGGTATGGCGACCTGCGGCATAGCGGCCGGTGCCCGTCCCGTGATGAACGCTTTCGTGGACGAAGTGGGCAAGAGAAACCTGCTCAACGTGATCGTGGCGCAGACCGGCTGCATCGGCATGTGCCGTTACGAGCCCATCGTTGAGATCACCACCCCCGGCAAGGACAAAGTGACCTACGTAAACGTAAAGCCCGAAATGGTTCCGCGCATCGTGGCGGAACATGTGGTCAACGGCCAGCCCGTGGTTGAATATACCATCGGTCAGGCAGAATAAGCAAGGAGGCAGGCAATATGGACCTTTTCCGTTCTACTATTCTGGTCTGCGGCGGTACCGGCTGTACCTCTTCAGGCTCAATGAAGCTGTACGCCCGCTTTGAAGAGCTGCTGGCTGCAATTCGGGGCGATTCCGACTGAGCGACAAACGCACAACCGCCATAATGTATGATATAATATCCACACTATGGCGAGTGAACTAAAGAACGTGCGCAACATCGGCATTGTGGCCCACATTGACGCGGGCAAGACTACGACGACCGAGAGAATCCTCTTTTACACGGGCAAGATACACAAGCACGGTGACGTGCACGACGGCAACACGACGACCGACTTCATGGTGCAGGAGCGCGAGCGCGGCATAACGATCCAGTCCGCGGCGATCTCATGCGAGTGGACGGGGCACACCATCAACATCATCGACACCCCCGGCCACGTCGACTTCACGATGGAAGTGGAACGGTCGCTGCGCGTCCTCGACGGCGCGGTGTGCGTCTTCTGCGCGGTGGGCGGCGTGCAGCCGCAGTCCGAGACCGTCTGGCGCCAGGCCGACCGCTACAACGT
>JAFPYA010000198.1 GCA_017412445.1 Clostridia bacterium | reverse complement strand
TGAGCAGCTCCGCCCTGTGCCTCAGGGAGGTGATTTTGCGGGGGATGGCCTGCCGTAGCTCGTCAAGTCCCGTGCCCTCCTTTGCCGAAATGCGCACGCAGTCGCCGGGCACTATGTCGAAGCCCGCCTGCGCCACGTCGCACTTGTTGAGCGCCTCTATGATGGGCTTGTCCGCAGCGCCGAGCTCCGAGAGCACCTGACCCACGACCTCACGCTGCTTAAGATAAAACGGAGAGGAGACATCGCTGACTATGACGAGCAGGTCGGCGTACACGGCCTCCTCGAGCGTGCTTTTGAAGGCCTCGACCAGGGAGTGGGGCAGTTTGTTTATGAAGCCGACCGTGTCGATGAGGTCGCACTGCCTGTTTTCGGGCAGCTCCACGCGGCGCGTGACCGGGTCGAGCGTGGCAAAGAGCTTGTCCTCAACCAGCACGCTTGAGCCGCTCAGGGCGTTTAATAGCGTGCTCTTGCCCGCGTTTGTGTAGCCGACCAGCGCAACGGTGACGCTCTCGTTTTTTGCACGGCGGGTTCTTCTCAGGTCGCGCTGCTTTTGCAGGTCGCTCAGCTTTTGGCTCAGCTCGTCTATGCGGCTGCGTATGTGCCGCCTGTCGCTTTCGAGGCGCGTCTCGCCCGGACCCCTCGTGCCTATGCCGCCGCCGAGGCGCGAGAGCTGCTCGCTTGAGCCCTGCAGGCGCGGCAGGCGGTATTTGAGCTGCGCCAGCTCCACCTGCAGCTTGCCCTCGGCGGTCGTGGCTCTGCGCGCGAAGATGTCGAGTATAAGCCCCGTGCGGTCTATGACCCTCACGCCCAGCGCGTTTTCGAGGTTTTTTTGCTGGGAGGGGCTGAGCTCGCCGTCCACTATGGCAAGATCGACGCTCAGCGTCTGGCAGTCAAGCGCAAGCTCCTGCGCCTTGCCGCTGCCAACGAAGGTGGACTTGTCAGGGTGATTCAGCCTTTGCAGCACGCGGCTCACTATCACCGCGCCTGCGGTGTCGGCGAGGCTCGCAAGCTCGTCCAGACTGTCCTCATCATCGACGGATATAAGCATCACCTTTTCGGCTTCATCTATAATGCCGCCAACGGCGATTGCGCGCTCGACGATCTCCTCGCTCAGCTCAATTTCCTTGAGCCACTGGCTCTGAGGGATGCGCCCGGGCTTCACCGGACCGTGAATATTCACCGAGAGCTGGCCGTATTCCACCTCGCCCAAAAACGCGGCGGTTATGCCGGTGCATATGCCGTTATCCACGCCGAGGGCGCACATTGAGTCGAAATGCAGCAGCCTTAGCGCCTGCAGATCCACGCTGCTCAGCCTCGCGTTGCCGCCGGGATGGGTGTGTATGCAGCGAAAGCCCGTGAGACGGTCGAAGTTGCGCCTCAGGCTCATCTCGGTGAGGCCGACCTGAGAGATCGAGCCCACTGCCACCTCCAGCACCTCGCCGTCGCGGTCGAGGTAGACCATCACCTCGCGGTTGAGCTGGATGGTGTAGTTAACAAGGAGGCCTATCAGCCTGTCGGGCAGGAAGAAGCTGCGGTCAAACTGTATGTCGTACAGCCTCTCCATTTCCTCAAGGAGCGACGCGCGTATGCCCTGTGTGTTTCCGTGTATCATATGTTATTTTATCTTCCAGATTTCTTCGGCGTATTGCTTTATCGTGCGGTCGGAGGAGAAAATGCCGCTTGCGAGTGTGTTTTTGAGGCTCATCATCTTGAAACTTTCGGGTTCGCCGCCCAGCAGGCGGTAGGCCTTCAAACGCGCCTCGCGGTAGGAGATGAAGTCCTTGAGCACGAAGTAGTGGTCGGGCTTGTGCCACGACGCGCCCTCAAGCAGCGAGGTCTTGAGCTCCTTAAGCGCGCCGTCCTCGTCCTTAAAGCCTATGTCGGTCAGGCTGTCCAGCGCGCGGCGCACGTGCTCGTCATTTTCATATATCAGCTTCGGGTCGTAGCTGTCGCGTATGGCCTCAAGCTCCTCAAAGCGCGCGCCGAAGATAAACTCGTTCTCTGTGCCCGCGGCCTCGGCGATTTCGATGTTTGCGCCATCCCAAGTGCCTATCGTGACCGCGCCGTTCATCATGAACTTCATGTTGCCCGTGCCGCTGGCCTCGGTGCCGGCGGGGGAGATCTACTGGCTGAATTCCGCGGCGGGGATAAGCTTTTCGGCGGAGGAGCAGTTGTAGTTGGGCACGAAGTACACGCGCATGCAGCCGTTCACGTCGGGATCGTTGTTGATCAGGTCGCTCAGCTCGTTTATGTAGCGAATCACCGCCTTGGCTCTCGCGTAGCCGGGCGCGGCCTTGCCGCCGAACAGGAACGCGATTTTGGGCAGATCGGTTATCTTGCCTGCCTTTACGTCGAGATATATGTCGTAAATGCTCAGCGCGTTCATGAGCTGGCGCTTGTACTCGTGCAGACGCTTGACCTGCACGTCGAACACGAAGCCCACAGGTATCTCTATGCCGTGCTCGTGCTTTAGATACGCCCTCAGGGCGTTCTGGCGCGCCGTCTTGGCGCCCGCAGCCTCGTCCGCCAGCGCCTTCGAGGGCTTTATACCATCCAGCGCGGACAGATCCTTTATGAAGTCGCCTTTACAGCGCTTTGCCAGCACGTTGGAAAGCTCAGGGTTGCACAGCCCCAGCCAGCGGCGCTGAGTTACGCCGTTGGTCTTGTTGTGGAAGCGCTCGGGGTAGAGCTTGTACCAGTCGGGGAAAAGGTCGGTCTTGACCAGCTCGGAGTGGATTTTCGCCACGCCGTTTACGGCAAAGCTCATGTACACCGCTGTGTCCGCCATGGATACGCGCTTGTCGTTTATAAGGCTCAGACCCGTCTCGCGCCGGCATTTGGCGTTCAGACGCCTGAGTATGGAGGCAATTTCGCTGTTTACGGACTCGACCAGCGCCATGTCCCACTTCTCGAGTGCCTCCGGCATGACCGTGTGGTTCGTGAAGGCGAATATCTCTTTGGCGTAAGCACAGGCGGTGTTGAAGCTCACGCCGCGCTTGCCCAGCAGGCGTATCAGCTCGGGTATTGCGAGCACGGGATGGGTGTCGTTGAGCTGCACGGCCATGTAAGCGCTGAGCCCCCTGTAGCCCTTGTGGTTTTTTTCGTAGCTTCTCAGCAGATCCTGAAGCGAGGCGGAGGAGAGCACGTATTCCTGCTTGAGGCGCAGGCGCTTGCCCTCTATATCCCAGTCGTTGGGATAGAGCACCTTAACTATGTCCTCGGCCTCGTTCTTCGCCGCGCAGGCGGCCTTGTATTTGTAGTCGTTGAACAATTGAAAGTCGAATTCCCTGGGACTTTCGGTCTGCCACAGGCGCAGCGTGCCTATGTTGTCCGTGCCGTAGCCGACGATGGGCATATCGTAGGGCACCGCGATGACCTCGCCGTCCTCAAGGGGCACGGTCACCTGAAGCTCATCGCGCCTTACGGTCCAGTTGTCGCTCATTTTTTCCCAGTCGTCCGGCGCCTCAAGCTGGTCGTTGTCCTTGATTATCTGCCTGAACAGTCCGTAACGATACTTCAGTCCGTAGCCGCTCAGAGGTAAATCGAGAGTCGCCGCGCTGTCCAGAAAGCACGCCGCCAGACGCCCCAGGCCGCCGTTGCCCAGCGCCGCGTCCTCCTCGTCCTCGAGCTTGTTTATGTCTACGCCCTTCTTAGCAAGCAGCGCCTCGACCTCGCCCAGCACTCCGAGCGAGTACAGATTGTTCCTTATGGCCCGGCCTACGAGATACTCGGCCGAGATGTATGCGGCGCGGCGGCCTTTTTCGAGCTTTTCGCGGCTCTTTGCCCACCTGTCGCCTGCGCTCATAAGCGCGGCGCGGCTTATTGCCGCGCAAAGCTCATAGCCGCTTGCCTCTTTAAGGCTCACGACGTGATCGGCTTTCAACAGCCTTTCGGCGTCTTTTACAATATTTTGTGCCTGTGTCATGTGTCATCCTCCGTGTTTCGTCCGAAAAAGAGATTCATGTCCTTCAATGATACGGCGATGCTGTCGGTAAGCTCGCCGGGCTTTAAGCGCCACTTCCAGTTGCTGCCGCCAACGGTGCCGGGCGTATTCATGCGCGCCTCGCTGCCAAGCCCCAGCACGTCCTGAGCGGGTATTATGACGGTGCTCGCCATGGAGCCCAGCGCCGCCTCTATCATGCTTTTGCTTATGGAGGAGCGCTTGGGCAGGTATTTGAGCGCGAAGGCCTTCGTCTTTTCGTTTGCGCTGTCCCACCAGCCCTGAGTGGTATCGTTGTCGTGCGTGCCCGTGTAGAGCAGGCAGTTTTCGGCGATGTTGAGTATGAAATGGGGGTTGTTTTCGTCAGAATCGAAGCCGAACTGCATCACCTTCATGCCGGGGAAGCCCGTGCGGCGAAGCAGGCGCTTGACTCTGCGGCTCACCACGCCCAGATCCTCGGCCACTATATCCAGATCAGGCAGCTCCTTTGCCACGGTTCTGAAAAAGCTGAAGCCGGGCGCCTTTTCCCATTTGCCCACCCTTGCGGTCTTTGCGCCGGCCTTTACGGCGTAATAGTTGGCAAAGCCTATAAAGTGGTCAATGCGAATCATGTCGTAAAGCTCGCCAGCGGTCTTCAGGCGCTTGAGCCACCAGGCATAGCCGGTCTTTTTGAGCTTTTTCCAATTGTAGAGGGGGTTGCCCCAGAGCTGACCGTCCTGTGAAAAATAATCCGGCGGCACGCCCGCCACCTTTATCGGGCGCCTGTCCTCGTCCAGCTGGAATATTTCGGGGTTTGCCCACACGTCCGAGGAATCCTCCGCCACATATATCGGCACGTCGCCCAGCAGCTTGATGCCCTTGGTGTTGGCGTATTCCTTGAGCGTCCGCCATTGCCTGAAGAACACGAACTGAGTGTACTTGTAAAACTCTATCTCATCTTTGAGTATGTGGCTGTAATGTTTAACCGCGCCCTCCTCGTGATAGCGTATGGAGGTATCCGGCCACTGCGACCAGGCGCGGTCGCCAAAATAGTCCTTAACCGCGCGGAACAGCACAAAATCGTTCAGATCGCTGTGCTCCTCAAAGAACTCGTCTACCTTGGGCCTGAGCTCGGCAAAGTGCTCGTCGAAGCTCAGCTTAAGCAATTCCATCTTTTTCTTGCGCATTTCGACGGAATAACGGTCGTGCACGCTAAGCGTGTCCTCGGGCCTGCGCGAGAGGTAGCCGCGCTCGTATATCGAGCGCATGTCTATCATCATAAGGCTGCCCGCGTGCGTGCAGGTGCTCTGATACGGGCTGTCGCCGTAGCCCGTGGGGCCGACAGGCAGCATCTGCCAGATGCCCATTCCGGCCTCCTTGAGCCAGTCCACAAACTCAAACGCTTCCTTGCCCAGCGTACCAACGCCTCCGGGTGTGGGCAGGGAGGTAATGTGCAAAAGCACTCCGCTTCTTCTCATGTTCACCTCTTATATGCTGCGGTATTCGCCCGCGCCGATGGCGTGGGTCATGCCGTCGACTGTAAGCCATACTTCCTTGTCGGTGGGGTTGTAAACCGTGTTGCCCTCCGCGTTGTATATCAGCGACCTGTACGCCTTCACATAGTCATATACCTCGATATTCGTGGCGTACCATACGTCCGCTATGCCGCCCACGCGCTCGAGGCACTCTTCTATCACGTTCCAGTGGTCGTACTGCTCAAACTCGTAGCTGTGCCCCCAGAGATAGAACAGCTGCGGCTCCTCGGCGTTGCCCGCGGCCAGAAACCTGTCTGTAAGCTCAAAAAGCATTTTGTCATCGTGATGACAGGTGGGGTTAAGCGCCAGCCAGTTGTCCGGCAGCGCAAACGAATGCGTGGAGTTGACGGTGCGGCAATAGACTATGCCCGCGCTTTTGAGAGTCTGCACGGTCGCTTCATCGTATGCGCCGTAGGGGTAGGCCGCGCCGCGTATGATGCGGCCGAAATCCTTTTCAAGCTGCCGCCTGTCCTCGATTATGTCCAGCATGCGCGCGCCCTCGGGCTGCCTGTTCCAGAACGGATGCTTTGAGCCGTGCACGGCAACCTCGCAAATGGAGGGGTCGTAGGTCTTTAAGCACATTTCGCGAGTCATGCGCCTGTGCACCTGCCCTGCGGGGTACACCGTGCCCTCGGGGGCGTAGAGGCCGCTGTTTAAGTTGAAAGTGCCCTTCACGGCTCGCTTTTTCATTATTGAAATCAGGCGTATGTCCTGCTCCACGCCGTCGTCGTAGCTCATGGTGAACGCCCTTACGCGGCCGCCCGGGAAGCGCATTGTTATTCTATTCATAAGACAATCACCCCTTGAACGTCTTTTATTCAACCGTATACACAGTCATTATACACCATTGCACTTAACAAATCAAGAAAAAACGCGCCGTTAGCTTGATTTTATCTAAGGCAATATTGTATAATAGGATATAAAACTCAGTATACCGGGAATGAACCGAAAAGGAAGGAAAGATTTATGGCGGACGACGAAAGGCTTGTGGCCATAGTCACAGGCGCGGGCAGCGGCATAGGCTACGAGACCGCGCGAGCTCTTGTCGAAAAGGGCTGGGAGGTCTGGGATCTCAGCCGCAGGGACAGGGCGTACAGCGGAGTAAAGCACATGTCCTGCGACATATCAAACGAGGAAAGGGTGATAACCGCGGTGAACCTCATCTATTCCCGCTGCGGGCACATCGACCTTGTGGTGAACAACGCGGGCTTCGGCATATCGGGCGCCTGCGAATTCACGTCCTCCGAGAACGCCAAACGCTTGATAGACGTAAACCTCATGGGCGCGGACAACGTCTGCCGCGCCGTGATACCCTATATGCGCGAAAATGACGGCGGCCGCATAATATTCATTTCGTCGGCGGCCGCGGCGTTTCCAATACCCTTTCAGGCGTGGTACTCGGCCGGCAAGGCCGCGCTGAACGCCTATGCGCTGGCGCTGAGAAACGAGCTTAAGCCCTTTGGCATAAGCGTGTGCGTGATGATGCCCGGCGACATACGCACGGGCTTTACCGCCAGCCGCGAAAAGTCCGTCGAGGGCGACGACATTTACAACGGCCGCATAGACAAGGCAGTCTCGGCCATGGAGAGGGACGAAACAAACGGCATGGAGCCCTCATATGTGGCTCAGCAGGTGATAAAGGCCGCCTATGCTTCAAATCCCGCGCCGCTCAAAACCATAGGCCTGAAATACAAGCTTTTGATGTTCTTAAAGCGCCTGCTGCCCGAGAGGCTCATAAACTATATACTCGGAAAGCTCTACTGAGCAAGGGCTGAGCCGGACGCGCTCCGGCCTCGCGCCCGGGCGGCAGCGCGCTTTTGTCAACATTGCAAAGCTGTTTCGCAGCATCCGGCACAAACCGGGTGCTGCGCCTGTTTATGGTAACTTCATAAAAATGTCGCAATGGAGAGCTTGCTTCGCCACAGGCGTTCGGATATAATGTATAATCAGGAAAAATATCGGAGGAAAAGCATGAACACTCAAGAGCCCGTACGCAAGCCTGCTGTAAATAAGTCTCAGGCGTCAGGTACGGCGAAAAATACTGTAAATAAACCCGCCTCAGGCGCGCATAAGGACGCGGCTAAAACCACAAAAAGCGCCGCAAAGCCCGCTGCGGGCGCCGTTAAAAACTCAGTAGCCAGGGCCGCAGGCGCAAGCGCAAGCAGGAACGCAAACGCCGCGAGGCGAGCGAGCGCCGCTAAGCGCGCGGAGCTCAAGCGCAGGCGGCGCAATCAGAAGATAATCAGGATTTCGCTGGCCGCGCTGTGCGTGGTGCTGGCAGGCGCGCTGATCGCCTGGGCAGTATTGACCTCTAAGGGCAACGGCGACCCGGTGGGGACCGGCAGCGTTGCCGCCGAAAATACGGGCGCGTCCTCGCAGACCGCGAGCTACTCAAACGGCACCGAAAACACGCCTTTTGAGGGAAGCGACGATAAAAGCGACGGCGCAAATACTGATACCTCGTACGAGGCAAGTGACAACAGCGGCGAAATTGCAGTAAACCTGAGCGTTACGCCGGAGCCCATGCCTACGCCTGAGCCTACCGCCACGCCGGAGCCCACGCCTTCGCCCGAGCCCACGCCTACGCCCGTGCCTACGCCTACACCCAAGCCCGTCAAGCTCGACCACACCTACGAAATCGAGGTTGACAAAAGCAAGCAGGTGGTCACCGTATATACG
>JAFPYA010000197.1 GCA_017412445.1 Clostridia bacterium | reverse complement strand
GCGCGCTTCGGGCACAAGCTTCTTTAAGCGGTTGTACACCATCTCTATAGTCTGCACCCTGTTGTGCAAAACGTACACCTGACCGCCTCTTGAAAGCTCCCTCAGTATCGCGTCACGCACGAGTCCGTCGCTGTATTCCACCACATAAGTCTGTATAGGGTAGCGTTCATCCGGCGGGGTCTTGAGGATGGACATATCGCGTATGCCCACCATGGACATATGAAGGGTGCGCGGAATAGGCGTCGCTGAAAGGGTCAGCACGTCAACGTTCTTTTTGTACTGCTTTATGGCTTCTTTGTGGCCTACGCCAAAGCGCTGTTCTTCATCCACAACGAGCAAGCCCAGATCCTTGTATTGTATTTCTTTGCTGAGCAGCCTGTGAGTGCCTATTACGAAGTCGATTTCACCGGTTTTGAGCTTTTGTATTACTTCCTTTTGCTCCGCAGGTGTCTTAAAGCGGCTTAAGGTGTCTATGTTTACCGGAAAATTAGCAAAACGGTTGAGCGCCGTAGCGTAATGCTGCTGCACAAGTATAGTGGTCGGCGCGAGCAGCACGGCCTGCTTTCCGTCCATAACGCATTTGAAGACAGCCCTCATGGCTACTTCAGTCTTGCCGTAACCGACATCGCCGCACAGCAGCCTGTCCATTACCATCGGGCGCTCCATGTCGCTCTTTATTTCAGTTATTGCTTTGGCCTGATCGGGCGTTTCCTCAAAGGGAAAGCTGTCCTCAAACTCCTTCTGCCAAGGAGTATCCGGCCCAAAGGCGTAGCCCGGCGAAGCGCTTCGCGCCGCGTAAAGCTTAATCAAGTCGCCCGCTATCTCCTTTATGGCGCGCCTGACCTTCGCCTTCTGCTTCTGCCAGTCACCGCCGGATAAGTGGTTAAGCTTCGGAACCTCTCCCTCAGAACCGATATATTTCTGTATGCGATCCATCTGGTCGGTGGGCACATACAGCTTATCCGTGCCGCCGTAGCGTATATTCAGAAAGTCCCTGAGCGTGCCGTCCACGTTCATGCGCACGGTGCCCAAATACTGGCCTATGCCGTGGTTTTCGTGAACCACGTAATCGCCGACCTTGAGTTGAGTAAATACAGAGGTTTTGTTTTCGGCACTCGTAGCCGTGCGCTTGCGCTGCTTGCCCCTGCCGAAAATGTCCATCTCCGAAAACACATACAGCGGCAAAGAGCGCAGAATAAAGCCATTTGAGAGGTTAGAAGGCAGTATAACAGGCGCAGCTTTTTCAAGCTGCTTTGGCATCGCTTCGAGCGCCGGCACTATCAGCTCTTCTTCGTTCAAAAGCTTAGTGAGTCTCTGGCTTCTTGCCGAGCCGCCGGCGAGCAACACTATGTATGCCTTTTGCGCTTGCAGACGGCGAATTTCCGCGGCAATCTCCTTCATGTTGGAGTTGTAGCCGGGCGTACCCACATATTCGAATTTAGCAAGCGCAGTGGGCGTATAATCGTTTTGAGTCTTCAGAAAGGAATCCACCGTTATGACGGTATGTGACTTTATCTCGACACGCAGCTCATCGTATGTGAGCAGCAGCTCGCTTTGGGCTTTGAGCGCTTCGCCTCTTTCAAATGCCGCCTTGCAGCTCAGCAGAAAGTCGTCATATACACCTTTGCAGCGCTCTCGCACGCGGTCGCTGTGCTGAATAACTATAGTGGCCTCGTTAGCGAACTCGATAACGCTCTGGCTGTCGGGTGCAAGTATGTTTATGAGCGAATTGCTCATATCAGGAGAGCGGTCGTTTCTCAGCGCATCGATAAGTGATTTGTAGCGTCTGTCGATTTTTGCTTTGGCCTTTTGCCCTTCCTGTGCTTTATCCTGTGTTTCATCCGGTGCGTCCTGTGCGGTTGCTTCGGCGCTTTGGTTATCCGAGGTCAGTTCAAAAAACTCTTCATACGGCAACAGGTTAAACTCGTGTTCTATGTGCCTTTGCCTGTCGAGCTTTTCGCGTTCATCGTCCTGGCTCAGCATGCCCTCTATGCGGTCGGCGGCAGCCAGTGCCTCTTCGTGACTGAGCAGCACCTCGCGTGCTGGATATATCGCTATTTCATGGATATGATCCAGACTGCGCTGAGTGAGCACGTCAAATTCGCGCAGCGAATCGACTTCATCATCAAAAAACTCAATGCGTACGGCGTTGGGCGCTCCTATTGGATAGACGTCGAGTATTCCGCCCCTCAGGGAGCATTGCCCGCGACTCTCAACTATTTCAAGGCGCTCATAGCCTGCTTCGGTGAGCCTTGAAATGAGCTCGCCCGGCTTTATGACATCCGTGTCCTTTACGCGTATAACATTTGATTCAAAGCGCGCACGTGCCATTACACGGTTCAAAAGCGCGTCCGCAGGCACAATCAGCACATCGATATCGCCGTTAACATAAGCGCCAAGCGTGGCAAGCCTTTGCAGGCTTATGTCACGGCTCGCCGCATCAGTCTTAAGAAATGATAATTCCAACGAGGGCAGGAGCTTTGCGCTTATGCCCAATTGGTTGAAATCCTCAGTAAGATATCGTCCTATGATTTCATTCTCGCTTATGACCAGAAAGGGGTTTGAGACTATGCTTCTGAGCGCAGCGATTATCGCCGTCGCGCCTGCTTCGTCAAGCCCGCTTATATTTATGACTCCGCCGTCCTTATAGCCAGCCTCGAGCTTTTTGAAATCGTCCAGCGATTCTATCAGCGGAAAAATGCAGCTTCCGAGTGAATTTTGTTTCATGCTACTTCCCCACGAACATCCTTACGGCATCGAGACCCTCGTTAAGATACTTCTCTACTGCTTCCACGGCCTTGACCATTCCTTCGTCTATCAGTTTTTTATTTTCGGCTGTAGGCTTTGAAAGTACATAATCCGCCAGATCCATCCACTCCGGCGGGCGGCCGATGCCCACTCTCAGGCGGGGAAACTCAGTTTTCCCCGTCAAATCGACGATGTTTTCCATGCCGTTGTGAGTACCTGCACTGCCCTTTGCCCTGAATCTGAGCTTGCCTGCGGGAAGATCGATATCGTCGTAGATTACAAGCAGCTCGTTGTCTTCGCACTTGTACCAGTTGAGCAATTGCACTACGCTTTCACCCGAGAGGTTCATGAATGTCTGCGGCTTGCATAGTACAGCTTTTTTGCTGCCTATAATGCCCTCGCCCACCAGCGCCTTGCACTTATTTTTGTTAACGTCTATGCCGAATTTGCCCGCTAACAGATCTATAGTGCCAAAACCGGTGTTATGCAGCGTCCCTTCGTATGTCTTTCCGGGGTTGCCCAGGCCGACGATTACAAACATGTGAACCTCCGATAAAAAAGAACGGCACAAAATGCCGTTCAGACATATGGTCTAACTATTTTACAACAGATTGATGTCCGTGTCAATGCCTATAAATATTTAGAATCTGGTACAACCTCGCAGGAATTGCTTATGCGATCCATGCCCTTGAGTATAAGCAGCGAAGACACATTGTTGTATAGCTTTACTTCGGGCTTTTCGGTTTTGATCATAACCTCAACCCCCAAAACCTCTATCTGGCATTCCTTCATCATTTCACACATGCCGAGTATGGTACCTCCGCCCTTGACAAAGTCGTCGACTATCAACGCCTTTTGGCCTGCCTTGACCGCCCGCCTCGAAATTGCCATGGTGTCGATTTGCTCGTTATCGTTTCCGGAGGAAT
>JAFPYA010000196.1 GCA_017412445.1 Clostridia bacterium | reverse complement strand
ACTGCCCTACATGGAAGCCCGGCAGCTCTTTGAGCACGAAAGCACAAGGCGCGTTTTAGCCGCCGCGATGGAATATATATCCGGGCGGTGAAGCGCCCAGTAAGCAAAACCAAAGTACGGGCGCTGTCCCTGAGGACGGCGCCCGATGTGTTTTTTATTTCGATTATTCCGCCCTTCGCTTCAGTTTTCTCAGCTGCTCGCTCAGCGCCTCATATTCCGCGTTCAGGGCGTCGGGTCTGTCGCCCTTTTGAGGGGCGGAGAGCCTCTGCGCGAGCGCGGCCAAGCGCATCTGTACAGAGGAGATTTCGAGCTGCAGGGCTTCGGCGTTTCTGTCGCGGGCGGCCTCGGCGGTCCTTTGGGCGAAGGTACCCTCGAATGTGGAGATGCCCATGCTTGATATCGAGAGCACGCGGGTGGCTACGGCGGAGACGAACGAAACGTCATGGCTCACGAACAGCACGGTTCCGCCGTATTCTTTAAGCACCTGCTCCAGCGATTCCATGGTGAATATGTCGAGATGGTTGGTGGGCTCGTCCAGAATCAGCAGGTTGATATCCGACAAAAGCAGCTTTGCCAGCGCGGTTTTGGCGCGTTCGCCGCCCGAAAGCACGCGCACGGGCTTAAACACGTCATCGCCGCGTATGTTCAAGCGGGCTATCACCGTCCGCGCAGTCGACTCGGGCAGGCGGGAGGCCGCCATTGCGTTTTCAAGCACGGTCGCGTCGAGATCGAGCGATTTGGCGTGATCCTGATCAAACCAGCCCATGCGCACGCCGGGATTCAGGCGGACGTCGCCCCGGAAGGCGATACCGCGCGGTATTTCGCCGCGAAGTATGCGAAGCAGTGTGGTTTTGCCGCTTCCATTGTCGCCCATCAGCGCGGTTTTGGAGCCGGCAGGCAGCGTGAAGCCCGCGCCGTCAACAAGCGTCCTGCCGCCCGCCGCCAGATGCTCACAGCGAAGGGTCAGCGCGACCTTGGCTTCGAGCTTGTGCGTTACGCCCAGCGTCATGCGTATGTCGGGCAAATCGCGGGGGCGCTCCTTTTTCTCCAGCCGCTCGAGGCGGTCCTGCACGGTCTTTTTGGCCGCGCTCTGCTTGAGCACCGCGTTCGTGTATTCGTGCGTGTGCAGGCGGGCTTCGCTGTTGCCCATGCGCTTGGGCGCCTTTTTGACTGACGCTGCCCATTCCGCCTTTTGCTGCGCCATGGCCTTGAGGCGCGCTCTTTCGGCGCGGTATCGGTCGTATTCAAACTGCTGAAACTCCCTTTGACGCCTGAGCTCTTCGCGGTACTCCTCGTATGTACCGGGAAAATCGGTGATTTTGCCGTCCTCAAGGTGAAGAACGCGGTTGCAGAGCTTGTTTAACAGGCTTCGGTCGTGAGAGACCAGCACGATAGCCCCGCGATAGTCGATAAGAAGCTTCGTGAGCAGCTCGACGCCGCCCGCGTCAAGGTCGGTGGTGGGTTCGTCCGCAAGCAGCAGGGGCGTGTCGCCCGAGAGCGCCTCGGAGATGCGGCGGCGCGTCATTTCGCCGCCGGACAGACCCTCCCGCCTGCCGGGGGCGCGCAATTCCGATATCAGGCGCGCGCTGCCGTCGAAGCGCGCTTCGCCGCTCTGGTGCACGTAGCTTAAGGGGCTGTAGCGCCTGACGCTGCCCTGATCGGCCTCCTCTTCGCCCGCGAGCACGGACAGCAGCGTGGACTTGCCCGCGCCGTTCTCGCCTATAAGCGCGATGCGCTCGCCGTCATAGATTTTGATTTGTTCCACGTCGAGCACGAGCCGTTCGCCGTAGGTTTTTTTGATGTGATTTGCTTCCAAAAGCAAATTTGGCATAAATTAACGCTCCTTCCCGCCGGGGAGGGGCGCAAAAACACTATAGCGGCAATGTGCCGCTAAGACGTGCAAGCGACAGGCCGTGAAAACCGCGCAACCTCCCTCGGGCATCAAAACCGTCCCCCGGGTTTAGCCGGAGGCTCGTTTTTCGGCCGATTTCAGCTGCGAGTCCTCATCAGTACGCTTGTACCTTCCTTTCCTTGAATGAGGTGATTATAGCAGAGCACCCCTTCTTTGTCAACAGGGAGCGCCAATTTCTTTGAGAAATACAGAAGGGGTGCTCTTAAGAGAAGCACAGTGGCCTGGAAGCAGCTT
>JAFPYA010000195.1 GCA_017412445.1 Clostridia bacterium | reverse complement strand
GTGGTTTATCCGTTCTTCCAAAAGTACTTTGTCAAGGGTCTTACCGTCGGCTCCGTTAAAGGCTAAAACAGATTTCACTGTCCCACGATGGACATTGAAATAATATTCCAAAGGAGGAAAATTCCATGAAGAAACTCGTTTCCCTGGTAGTGGCTCTGTGCTTGCTCCTCAGCGTTGCCGCGTTTGCCAATGCTGAAGGCGACAAAGTTACCATCACCCTGTATCGCTGCACTTTTAACCTTGCCAATCCTGACTCCGCTCAGGTTAAGAAGGTTGAAGACGCGATCAACGCTTACATTGCTGACAAAATCGATGTCGAGATCAAGCTCGTAGACATCGGCAGCGGTGAATACACCGAAAAAGCTAACCTGGCTTTGGCCAACAAAGAAATCAATCTTCTTTGGACCGCTTCCTGGGAAGGCACCATCGGCACCAACGATCTGGTTCCCCAGAACGCTGTGTACGACATCACCGAGCTCCTGCCCGGCACTCCTCTTTATGAGTCCATGGCGGAAGGTCAGTGGGAAGCCACTAAGTACAATGGCAAGAACTACTTCATCCCCGTTTACAAAGACAACGTGGAAGGCTACGACATCATGTTCCGTCAGGATCTGATCGACGAGTTCGGCTGGGACATCACCGCCGTTGAGACCCTTGAGGATCTCGAGTACATGCTCGAGGACGCAAAGAACGCCGGCATCAAGTATCCCTTCCTTACTCAGAAGACCGCCATGTTCTATCGTTGGTGCATCGACAGCTTTGACTTCTTCACTGCTGACTCCTCCACCAACTTCTTCGCTGTGGATCGTGAGACCAACGAAGTTGTAAACACCATCCAGACCGAAGAATACGCCGAATTCTGCAAGCTGATGGGCGCTTGGGCTCAGGCCGGCTACATCTCCGAAGATGAGGCCAACAAAGTCACCACCGACACCACCACCCAGACCAAGGATTGGGCTATCTCCTGGTGGACCGATATTCCCGTAAACGACGAAGCTGACTCCCGTTACGGCCAGGATGTCACCATGCAGCCCTTCACCAACCGCTATGCTCACAGCACCTCCGCTCTTGGCAGCTGCTATTGCATCACCGCCAACAGCACCGAGGAGCAGGCTCAGGCCGCCATTGATTTCATGGGTCTTCTTTACACCGATAAGACTCTGGCTGACCTCTACACCTTCGGCATCGAAGGCGAAGACTTCACCTATGATGAGAACGGCCACGTAGCTCAGACTTCCGAGAAGTACAACCACTCTATGTGGGAGTCTGCCTCTGCCACCATCGTTACTCCTCTGAGCAACGAGCCCGACAACAAGGCTGACCTGTACATCGACTTTAACGGCGGCGCTCTGACCTCTTGCGCTGCTGGCTTCCGCTTCGACAAGACTCCCGTTGAGGCTGCTTACACTGCGTGTGCGAACCTCTTCGCTCAGTATGGCTTCCCGCTGGAGAACGGCGCCATCGCTCCCGAAGATGTTGACGCCTACATCGCCGAGTATCAGGCCGCTCTGGATGCAGCCGGATATCAGGAGGTTCTTAGCGAGTTCGCCGCTCAGTACGAGGCCTGGAAAGCCGAATAAGCTTAGATAAACTGTTAAGGTTATAAGCACCCTGCTCCCCGATTTTTCGGGGAGCTTTTTTTGTCATGTGCTTGAATGTACGCACTTTGTGTGATAGAATGTATTCGGGTGATAGAATGAAGATTTATATTTTGGGCGATTCAATTTCCGCCGCTTACACGCCTGAGCAGGCGCCTCAGGAGGGCTGGGGTCAGGAGCTTGGAAGCCTTTTACCTGAAACCGAAATAATCAACAAGGCGGCCGGCGGCAGAAGCACAAAGTCTTATATAAGCGAAGGTCGGCTGGCAGAGGTCGAAAAAATTCTTGAAGCAGGCGACATAGTGCTTGTTCAGTTTGCGCACAACGACTGGAATCCGATAAAGTGGCGTTATTGTGAGGCTGACATAGGCTACAAGGACAACCTCAGAATTTTCGTGGACACCGCGCGGCAATATGGCGCGGTACCGGTGCTGCTCTCCCCTATCTGCATGCGGATATGGCAGGACGGGCAACTTCAACCCACACACAGCGATTATCCCAAAGCAATGAGACAGGTGGCGTCCGAAAAGGGCGCGGCGTTCATTGATATGTACAAGCTGAGCTACGATGAGGTAGAGACGCTGGGCGAAGAGAACAGCAAGAGACTGTATTTGTATACGCCCGACGGCAGTAAACGCGACGACGCGCATACTTCAATCGAAGGTGCTAAGCTGTTTGCCCGAATAATAGCAGACGAACTGATCAAGCTCGGGCTCGTGAAGGGAGGCGCGCAATGATCTACGTAATAGCAAAGGACGGCAGCGGCGATTTTGATACCATTCAGAGCGCCATAGACGCGCTGCCCGAGGAGGATTCTTGTCCATCCACACTGGTCGTAAGAAGCGGCGAATACAATGAGCGCGTGGTGTTAAATAAACGGGGCGTGAGGCTGGTAGGAGAAGATCAGCAGCGTACGGTTATAACGTTTTCTGCCTGTGCCAAGGACGCCGACAGCGAAGGCAAGCCCAAAGGCGCCTTTCTTTCGTTTACGCTGCTTGTAGCGGCGAATGACGTTGAAATAGAAAACATAACCGTTCGCAACGACGCGGGCGACGGCAGAGTTGCAGGCCAGGCTGTGGCGGTGTACAGCGCAGGTGACAGAGTGGCGTTCAGAGATTGTCGCCTGATTGCGCATCAGGATACGCTGTTCTGCGGGCCGCTTATGCCCAAGGTGCTTAAGGAGATAGCACCGCGTACTGCTTTCGTAGAGTGCGTCGAAAGTGTAGGCGATTCGCCGCTCACACATTCCAGACAGTATTTTGAAAACTGCTACATTCAGGGCGACATAGATTTCATTTTCGGGCCTTACCGCTGTTGGTTTCAAGGATGCGAGCTGTTCATGAACGAACGCGGCGGCTTCTACACAGCTGCAAACACGCCCGAAGCGCAGCCGTACGGCTTCGTGTTCAGCCGCTGTAAGCTTACTGGCGCGTGTGAAAGCGGTATGGCGTACTTAGGCAGGCCGTGGCGAAAATTTGCGCGCACACATTTTTCCTGTTGCGAAATGGACGAATGTGTATCGCCTGAAGGGTTTTCTGACTGGGGCGAAGATAAGCCGGTAACTGAGCGGTTAAGCGAGTTCTCCACTATGGGCGCGCGGAGAGATATGACTCAGCGCAATCCCTGCGAAGGCTTGCCTTCTACTTGCGAAGTCAGCGATATCACTCCCGAAAATGTCATTGGTGGACTCGACGGCTGGAAGCCACACCTTCCCAAGCCCACATGGTACGTGTGCGGTGATTCAATTGCCGCCACATACACCAAGGACAAAGCGCCTATGACCGGCTGGGGGCAGGTTCTTGGGCTGCTGACCGATAATAATGCTTATGTTCAAAACTGCGCTATGTGCGGCAGATCGTCAAAAAGCTTTGTGGCCGAGGGGCGATTGTCTGTCATAGAAATCTGCCTGAGAAAAGGCGATAAGCTGCTTATAAGCTTCAGCCATAACGACGAAAAGCCGGACAGAGGCAGGCATACCGAACCGGGTACCACATTTGAAGACTACCTCAGCATGTACATCGATGCCGCAAATCGAAGAGGCGCCGAGCCTGTGCTGATCACGCCCATGCCCCGCAGGCACGTTGATCAAAACGGAGCACATAAGCATACCCACGGCGACTATCCCGCCGCCATGAAGGCACTGGCCGCATACAGGGGCGTAAGGCTGATAGACCTTGAGGCCGTCATCGAGAAAGAGATTGCTATAGTCGGCATTGAAGCTTCAAAGGAAATGTACTGTCACGTTCCGAAGGGGCATCCGAACTACCCTGACGGGCTTGAAGACAACAGCCATTTAAGCCGGACAGGCGCGATGAAAGCAGCGCAACTGATTTGCACTTCTGTTTCAAAGCAGAAATAATCAACTGCGGCGGCGTACAATTTAAATTTCACAATAAATTGCCGCCGCTGCTTTTTTTCTGTCACCTGATAAGGCCTATCGCTACGTCGTTCACGTTTGTGCCGGTGGCACCCGTGATTATAAGATTGCCTACGGCCTTCAGCGCATGGTAGGAATCGTTGTTTTGCAGGTATTCCCGAGCCGATATGCCCTTTTCTTCAAGCTCCTTCAGCGTGTCGCCGTCAGCGTAGCCTCCTGCGGCATCGGTTGGTCCGTCAGTGCCGTCCGAGCCTACGCTTATAACGGCAGCACCGTCATGACCCGACAGACATTGGGCTGCCGACAGCGCAAACTCCTGATTGCGTCCGCCAAGACCTTTGCCTGTAACCTTTACCACCGTTTCGCCGCCCATAATGAAGGCCGCCGGTTTATGCCCGCGATATGAAACCAGCGTTTGGGCGAGCGCACGTCCTGCCTCGCAGGCTTCACCGTCGAGCGAAAGTGTCAGTATGTGCGCTTCGTAGCCAAGCTCTCTGCAGGCCTCCTCGGCAGCACGGCAGAGCAAAGTTACGTTGCCTATCACTTTTACGCTCGCAGTCGGCAGAGCCTTTGGCGTTTCTATGTTCAAAAGACTTCGGGCTTCAGGGCTCAGCGGCAAACGGCAACCCTCCGCAATCGCAAGCGCTTCTGCGCAGGTCGAGCTGTCGGCTATTGTAGGCCCCGAGGCTATCATGTCTGTGGGGTCGCCTACTACATCGGAGAGTATAAGGCTTTCCACATGCGCGGGTCTGCACCACTCGGCAAAGCGTCCGCCCTTGACCCTTGACAGCCGTTTGCGTATAGTGTTGATCTGCTTTATATCACAGCCCGATTTAAGCAGGTGCGCGTTTATCGTCTGCAATTCATCAAGCGAGATCTCGGGCACTTCAAACAGCGCGCTGGCTCCACCGGACAGCAAAAACAGCACTGTATCTTCACTGTCAAGCTTTTCGGTGAGCCTCAGCGCTTCTTTGGTGGCGTTTATGCCGTTTTCATCCGGGATAGGATGACACGCCTCAAAGCAATCAATGCGGGCGATAGGCGCTTTTACGTGGCCGTATTTGGTTATCACTATGCCGTGCGTAAGCCTCTCCCCCAGCTTTTCTGCGGCTGCGTTTGCCATGCTCCAGGCTGCCTTGCCAGCCGAAACAATATAGACCCTTCCAGGAAACATGCGCCCAGTCAAGGCGTCCCTTACTGCTTTGCCCGGATCACAGGCGGCGATGGCTTTACACGCAATCGACTCGGCATGCATTCTCAATAAGCTGTTCATAGGTCATCTCCGTTATATTATGCATATCACGATTTTATCACGCTTTTGCCCTTGTGTCAACAAAACCCGAAGGGTTCCCCCTCCGGGCTTAATGGCGTTAAACAGCTGTTTAACGGGCGTTGTACCTGTCGACTGCAGCCTGCTTCACAGCTATGACTTCATCGAGGCCGAGCTCGTAAATGTGCGCCACGAAGGCATCGAACTCATCCAGAGATTCCTGGCCGGTGATGAACTTGATCGTGTGCTCGTCGACGTAGGTGTCGATTTCGCTGAGTTTATTGGAGAGGAAGGAGCTCTCCTCAGCGGTGTGCGCGATGGCGGGCATCAGCAAGCCCAGATCGCACTGATTCCACACAGGCTGAGAAGCCTTCTGGTTCGGGAGAAGCAGAGTGACCTGCTTGAAGTATTTGGCGGTCTTGACCATGGCGTCGTTGGACGCGCTCAGCGCGTACTGGCTCAGCGCCTGAGTGGTGGTGAGACCCTTGTCGTTCTTGAGCACCGCGTCGGTGAAGATGGGTTCGCCGTCGATCATTTCATAGCTCTCGCCCAGTATGCCGAAGTTTGATTCAAGCACGCCTTCCTCGCTGTAGAAATAATCGCGGAACTTGATGCAGGCTTCCAGATGGCCGTTTTCGAGCGCGGTCTTGGTGATGGCAACGCCGGGGCCGACTACGACCTTGTTGTAGTCGGAGGAGGTCGCATAAGCAACGCCGTCCTCTTCCAGCTTCGGCCAGGGCATGGCCTCGAAGTCAGCCTCTTCGCCCATCATGTTGCTCCAGGTGCCCATGCCGCCCGCGAGCAGGTAGTAAGAGCAGCCCACATTGTTCTCGGTGACCTTGGAGGTCAGCTGAGTGGCGTTGGTGGTGATGTACTCAGGATCGATCAAACCTTCTTCATACCACTCATGCATCATAGTGAGATAATCAAGATAAGCATCCTGAACCGGGCCGTACTTGACCTCTTCGCCGTCCATATAGAAGCTGTCGGTCACGCCGAAGGCACCCGCAAAGCAGCTTACGGCGTAATCCGAGGTGCTGGCGTAGGGTATTTCATCGGCTTCGTTGTTGCCGTTGGGGTCTTCATCGCGGAAGGCGGTCAGCACGTCGTGCAGCTCTTCCATGGTGGTGGGCATCTCAAGTCCCAGCGCGTCGAGCCAGTCCTGCCTGATCATGAAGCCCGCGGTCTTGAACCAGGTGCCGCCGCCGCTTTCCTCATCCAGACGAATCATGGGGAACATGTAATAGGTGCCGTCGTCAAGCACGGTCTGCTTGCGGATGTCGGGATACTTCTCCATGTAGGAGAGGAAGTTCGGCGCCCACTCCTCGAGGTAGTCGTTGAGAGCAAGTATGGTGCCGTCCTCGACGTACTTGGCTGCACCGCCGGTCACGTTGGCCCAGTTGTAGTAAATCATATCGGGCAGCTCGCCGCCGTTTACCATCAGGTTAAACTTCTCGCTCTGCTCGCCGGCGGCGGGATGGTTGAATTCGACAGTGATGCCAGTCTTTCCCATTATCACCTGATATGAGCCCACCTCGGCTACGCTGTTCTTGGTGGCCGACCATTTTACATCCGTCTCCATAAAGCAGGTGAGCGTAATGGGCTCATCCACAAGAGGCAGAGTTACTTCGGCAATGCCCGTGCAGCTTAAAAGCAGCAGCATCGCCATAAGCAGTGTTGCAAGTTTTTTCATGTGTATTCCTCCCTTTTAATTTTACGCGCCCCGCGCGTTTGGTTCATTAGGAATTACCTGTCGGAGCGGACGGTGGCTTAGGATACCACTTTGCCATCTGCTCGGGCGTAGGTTCTGCGTTTGTGACCTCAAGCGTGTGTGCTTTGAGCGTTTGGGTCATCTCTTCGATAATCGGCTTAGCGAATGCTTCGTCTTTTATGTCGTTGAGCTCCCATTCGTCGTCGGTCATGCGGTAAAGGCTGATAGGCGAATAATCGCGCATAGTGACTGTCAGCTTATATTCAGGCGTGCGTATCATTCGCCAAGGCTCCTTGCCGATGACGTACTCACTGATTATGTAGCCATTCGTTTCTTCGCTTGCGCCCTTAAGATAATCAAGGAAGCTCCTGCCGTCAAGGCTGTCGTCACCTTTCAGCCCCGCTGCATCCAGCGCCGTAGGCAGTATGTCCACGCCGCTCACAAGCTGCTCGGATATTACTCCCCTGCGTCCTCCGGGATACCTTGCGATAAAAGGCACGCCCGCCGATTTTTCGTGGGGGTAGCACTTGTTTTTGAGGCCATGACTGCCCTGCATGTCGCCGTGGTCTGAGGTGTAGATAATCAGCGTGTCGTCGTAGATATTCAGCCTTTTCAATTCATCTGTTATCCTGCCGACGCCCGCGTCCACCTGCGTCACCATGCCGGCGTACAATCGCATGTATTCGTCCATGTCACCGCCGTACCTTTGATAGTCCGGACAGCCGTCAAATGGTCTGGGGCTGTAGGGACTGAACGTAGGCGTATATGGGTCGACATAGCTGTAATCGGGCGTCTTGGTGAATACCTTGCCCTCATAAAGGCGCGCATATTCGTCCAAAGGCTGCTCTGGATAATGCGGCGCCTGATAGCTTACCATCATAAGGAATGGCTTGCCCTTCGCCGCGGCGCAATCAAGGCGCTCTATGGCTAAGTCCGTAGTGACGTCTGTGCGATGCTTTTGGAACTCGTGCGGCTCGTCATTTTCATCGTAAAACAGCACTTTGTTTGAATAAGGCGGCCGGACGTCAAAGCCGTTGTAGCACTGGTAGCCTATGAAGTCCTCAAAGCCGCCGCGTATTTCTCTTTCTATGGGGCCCTGCCCGTTGCCACCGAGATGCCACTTGCCCACGTAGCTTGTGAAATACCCTGCATCCTTCAGCCTGTCAGCGATGGTGGGTACGCCCTCGGGCAGAGGAAAGCAGTTGTTGTACACGCCGCAGCGGGATGTGTATTGCCCCGTCATAAGGCAGCCGCGATAAGGCCCGCAGACAGGGTTTGGCGAATATCCGTTTTTAAACAGCACACCGTCTTCTGCCAGAGCATCGAGGTTCGGAGTGATAAACTCCGGATTCACCTTGCCTAAAGCATACTTATGCTGCTGATCGGAGAATATTACGAGAACATTCATAAGCTTACCCCTTTACTGAGCCTATCATAACGCCTGTGACAAAATACTTCTGTATGAACGGGTAGACGCACATTATGGGCAGCGTAGCCACGACTATCGTGGCGTACTTGATATTTTCGGCAATCATTTCCTGATCGTTAGCGCCCAGATCGTTGCCCATGGCGCTTACGTCGTTGGAAATGAGTATCTCTCTCAAAATGAGCTGCAGCGGGTATTTTGACCGGTCGTCCAGATATATGGCGGCGTTAAACCAGCTGTTCCAGTGAGAGACGCCGTAAAACAGCACCATAACAGCGATAATGGCCTTGGAGAGTGGCAGTATGATTCTTATAAGCACAGTAAAGTCGTTTGCGCCGTCTATTTTCGCGCTCTCCTCGAGGCTGAAGGGTATACCCTCAAACGAGGTGCGCATAATCATGAGGTTATAGGCGGTGAGCAATCCCGGTAGTATAAGCACCCAGCGGTTGTTCAGCAGGTTGTAGGATTTAATTACGAGGTATGTTGGAATAAGGCCTCCGCTGAAGAGCATGGTTACCACAACGATCAGGTTAAAGAAGCGCTTCAGCATGAACCTCTGCCGCGACAAAACGTAAGCCGCCAACGCTGTGACTGCCACATTGCAGCCCGTGCCCACGGTTACGAGAAAGAGCGTGTTTAGGTAACCTGTAAGTATCGAGCGATTCTGAAACACGAGCTTATAGGCCAGCGTGGTAAAGCCCAGAGGATAAATGAGAATGCCGTTGGATTTGATCAGTCTTACGGGTTCGCTTACAGAGGCGAAAATGACATAGACCATCGGATACAGCGTTATAAACGATATTATAAGCAGTATAATTACATTGAAAACCGAAAACACTTTTTCGCCCCGGGTGCGCTTGAGTGCCATGCCATAGCCTCCTTTCTCAGAACAGACTGGTTTCATTGAGCCTGCGGCTTATGGTGTTTGTGCCAACGAGCAGCAGCGTGTTTATCACTGAGTTGAACAGGCCTACTGCGGCGGAATAACCGTAGTTCGCCTCCTGCAGGCCCTTGCGGTATACGAAGGTGGATATGACGTCTGCGGTCTCGTATGTGGCGCTGTTGTACAAAAGTATGACCTTTTCGAAGCCCACGTTCATTATCGTGCCCATGCGCATGATAAGCATTATAACGATTGTCGGCACGATGCCGGGCAGCGTTACATGCAGCGTCTGCTTCCAACGGCTGGCACCGTCGATTACCGCCGCCTCGTAGAGCTGTTGATCTACCGCGGCCAGCGCGGATATGTAGACTATCGAATTCCAGCCCATGTTCTGCCAGACACCGCTTGCCACATGTATGGTTCGGTAGTATTCTGCCTGCAAAAGGTAGCTCGTCCTCGTGCCGCCAAACAGCACCGCTATGTCATTAAACAGGCCGTCCTTACTCAGGTAATCAATGAGGAGCGAGCAAACGACCATCAGGGATATGAAATACGGCAGATAGGTCACCGTCTGCACCACTCGCTTAAAGGTTTTATTTCTGAGCTCGTTCATCAGCAGCGCGAGTATTATCGGCGCCGGAAAGCCAAAAGCCAGCGCAAGCAGGCTCAGCGCCAGAGTGTTTCTGAGCAGGCGCCAAAAGTAGCTGCTGCCGAAGAAGGTTTTGAAGTGTTCAAAGCCCACAAAGAGACTGCCGGTAATGCCCTGACGCGCGCTGTAGTCACGAAATGCGATTTGAGCGCCGTACATCGGCACGTAATGAAACAGCACAAAATAGATGATAACCGGCAGGAACATGATATAAATGCCCTTGTTGCGCACCAAGTCGCGCTTAATGTATTTAAGCGTGCCCTCCCTGTGCTTTGAAGCGTTCTGAATCATATCTGCCTCCCTTCGGAGTTCAGGTTCTTGAGAGTATCTCGGCCTCCGGCTCGTGCGCCTTGCGCATGAAGGCCTTTAAGCGGGCTTTGAGCTCGTTTCTTACGTCTGCGTATGCCGGGTCGTCCACGAGGTTATTGTTTTCATATGGGTCGTTTTCAAGGTCGTAGAGCTTTTCCTCGACGTATGTTTTGGGGAACGCTTCCTTTATGTCGAATACAGGCGCCGCGACACAATACTTCCATTTCTTTGTGCGCACGGTTCGGGCGTTCTCAGCTTCGCTTATCTGAGCGTATACGGCGTCCGGCCAGTTGGCGCATTCGCCCTTAGCGAGCTCGAGCAGCGACCTGCCCTGATACTGCTTCGGTATCTCCAAACCCGCTGCGTCAAGTATAGTGGCGGGCACGTCTATTAGGCTTACCAGCTCACTTATCTTGCCTGCGCCCCTGAAGCCGCCGCCCCACGCAATTAGCGGCACGTGCAGACAGCCGTCCTCACATGAGCGTTTGTATTCGGCGTTGCGGGTCTTGAAATGGCTGCCGTGGTCGCTGGAATACATAAAGACCGTGTCGTCCTTGAGACCCAGCGCCTCGAGCGTATCCATGAGCTTGCCCACATTCTGATCCAGCAGATTGCACTGCCCCAGATAGTCGGGATAATTCTGCTTCCAGTCGCCTTCCTTGCCGATCAAATCGCCCGGCACATCATAGTCCTTGAAGCGCTGCTTGCTCCCGTCGGGTCCCTCATAGCATTGATGGTCGTTTTGGTGATGCGGGTCAAGCTGGCTCACAAAGAGGAAGAAGGGCTTCTCCCTGTTCCCCGCCGCATATTTATGCAGGTAATCCACGGCGTAGGCGTTTATGCAGTCCACACGGTGCCCCACAAAGTCATGGCGCTGCATGTCTCCGTCAAAGACGTGGCCGTTGTAGCCGTGGCTAGTCCACTCGAGCGCGTCCGCTGCCATCCAGTATTGATAGCCACCTCGGCGCTCAGGCGGCACCGCCTCCGTGCGGTATGAGCTGCCCTCGCAGCTTGCAAGGTGCCACTTGCCGACATAAGCCGTCTCATAGCCGCCCGCAATCAGACGGCGCGCCAGGGTGTCCATGCCTTCTGGCAGTATGCGGTGGTTAGTATGCACGCCCACCTCGGTAGCAAACATGCCTGACTGCAGGCAGGCGCGCGCGGGTCCGCACACAGGTTGGCAGGTGAAAGCGTTTTCAAACAGCGCGCCTTCACTCGCAAGCGCGTCCAATACAGGCGTCACGTTCAGTCTTTGGCCGTAGCAACCCATCGTGTCCCAACGCTGCTGATCCGAAAAATAGAAGATAATATTCGGCTGCTTCATACGCTCCTCCTGATTCTCATTTTATGTGCATATTATATAATGTAAACGTTTAATTGTCAATCTGAGTTTGTTTTATTTGCCTGTTTTATTTTTTTATTATTAAGTTACCGTATTTATATTTTGACTGTATGGGCTGTAAAATGCAAAGCGCTAAGGTTTATTCATTATCCCCTGAATGCCGCTTATGCAAAGGCGGCTCAGCTTCTTTGACAGCTCCTCTATAGGCTCGTGCATGCCCGTATTATACCACTCGGTGAACACGGCCAATATGCCGGCAAACATAAATGATATGGTCAAATCAAAAGTCTGCTTGTCTATCGGCACATCGTTTTCGAATGAGGATACAAGCTGGCTTCTCATCATCTGTATGATTTTCAATATAAGATTTGAGTTTCCGTTAAGCGTCAGCAGGCGTCCGTATATCTCTATTTCCTTATCGACAGCCTGCATCAGGTATTGAAAAAGGTCATAAGGACACTCCAGTATACGTTCAAATCTCATCTGCGAAAGCAATGCTTGCATGGCAGATATGATTTCATCCTCTATTTCGGCTATGATTTCATGCACGCCGGCGTAATGGGCATAGAAGGTTTTTCGGTTGATCATTGCCGTTTTTGCGATGTCCGAGACAGTAATCTCATCTATGTGTTTTTCACTCAGCAATTCCTTAAACGCCTGTCTTATGGCCCGTTTGGTTTTCAATACCCGCAGGTCTGTTTTCAAGTTTTCCATATTATCTCCCTTATACCTCAATTATATAGCCAAGTGTTGCTTATCTGTCAGTTAAGTTCAGCTTTGTCCGTTGTTTATTCCCCGTTATGATTATAATATACACCTGTGGCATTAGTCAATACATCAGAAGGGAATACCACAATGAAGTACGCGATTCTTGCGGACGCCGCCTGCGATGTTGAGCCCGTGGTGCTAAAAAAACCTGAAGTCGGCATAATTCCAATGGAGATAATGCAGGGCGACAGAACGTCCAAATATATACCTGTGGCTTCGTCTGAGACGGTTAAAGTGTTTTATGCCGCTCAGCGCTGCGGCGAATTTGCCAAAACCTCAAAAATATCACCGTATGACTACGAAGCGGCCATGCGGCCGTGGCTTGACAAGGGCTATTCCCTAATATATCTTTCGCTCTCGGACGGTCTTTCCTCCACCTGTCAAACGGCGGAGCTGGTCGCAAAAGCCCTCGAGGAAGAGTATCCG
Organism: Clostridia bacterium; assembly: GCA_017412445.1. Taxonomy (GTDB): domain Bacteria; phylum Bacillota; class Clostridia; order Christensenellales; family Aristaeellaceae; genus RUG14130. Next base: position 155 of record JAFPYA010000195.1, on the reverse strand, counting down.
GGGCAAAGCGTGGCTGTAATAGATACAAAGTCCGCAACCGGCGGCATGGGCATATTGCTTGAACGCGCCGTGCGAAACCGTGAAGCAGGCATGAGCTTATCTGAGAATAAACAGAATTTGATCGATGCTATAAAGCATATACATCATTGGTTTCT
>JAFPYA010000194.1 GCA_017412445.1 Clostridia bacterium | reverse complement strand
GCCCTTCTCGTCCTTGTATCTTACTACGGTTATCTTGAAGGATTCGCCCGCGCCGAGCTTGTCTATTATCTTTGTATAGTCGCGGAAGTTGTAGATTCTGGTGCCGTTTACGTGAGTGATCACGTCGCCGACTATCAGGCCCGCCTTTGCGCCAGAGCCGTCCTTTTCGACCTCCTCTATCTTGAGACCGGCGGGCGGATAGTTCTTGAGCGGCTCCTCGGGGCCTTCGTTGTCCACGACGGTCACGCCGAAGCGGGGACGCACGAACCTGCCGGTTTCGATTATGCTCTTGGCAATCGGCCACGCGGTATCCATGGGCACTGCAAAGGACAAGCCCTCGTAAACCTCAAACTCTTCGTTTGTGGCGTCTTTGTAATAGTAGCCCATGTACTTCATAAACGGTATGCCAACGAGCTCGCCCTTCATGTTGAGCAGCGCGCCACCGGAGTTGCCGGGGTTTACGGATACGTCGATTTGAATTATGCCAACAGCGCGCGTAGAAGAATAATCCGCGTCGTAGCGCTCAACGCCCGAAACGTAGCCCACCGAGAAGGTGTTGAACATCATGCTGTAGTCAAGTGGTGTGCCTATGGTGCAAATCATTTCGCCCACGCGCAAATCGGAGCTTGAGCCTATGGTTACGGGCGTAAGGTCGAGCTCGTCGTCGACCTTCACAACGGCCACGTCTACCGCCTCGTCATAGCCTACAACAAAGGCCTCGTGGGTGCTGCCGTCGGCAAGCAGTATCTCCAGCTCGTCACTGTCGGCAACCACGTGATAGTTTGTAATAAAGTAGCCGCCTTCATATACGTATACCGCGCTTCCCTCGCCCTGCTCCTGCTTGGTGACGGCGTCGGTTTTTGAATCCCAGATGTACGTGACCTGATTCAATACAGCCACGGAGGGCGCGACCTTTTCGTAAATATCGGGCAGAGACATGTATTCTGCTGTTTCGGACGCGGAGCCTGAGAGCACGCCCGGCAGCGCCATGGCCGGCAGCGCACAAAGCGCAAATGTCAGCACGAGCATAGCGGCAATGATTCGTTTCATAAGACAACTACCTTTCATTTTAGTGTTACTATCGTTACCCCGTCTTCACCTTCGCCATATTTGCCCAGACGGAAGGAATCGACGTCGGATATACGCTTTAAGTCGTTGTGCACGGCGCTTCTGAGTGCGCCCGTGCCTTTGCCGTGGATGATTGAGAGATTTTTGATGCCGTTGAGCCGCGCGCCGTCTATAAACATCTCCATGTGCATGAGCGCTTCCTCTACGGTCATCCCCCTCAGATCGCACTCGGTTTCAGCTCTTCTGGTCGAAACGCTCACAGATGACGCAGGCGGTTTCTTAGGTGCGTAGCGGCTCTTTGCGTCGGGCTTGGGCTCGGGCTTTGCTGCGGCGAGGTCGTTTTTGTTGACCTTCAGCTTCATCGCGCCCGCCTGCACGGTAAGCTCGCCCCTCGCGTCAGGCGCGGTCAGAACTATCACGTTTGTGCCCAGTGTCAAAAGCAGTACCTTGTCGCCAGCGCTGAGCGACTTCAGCTTTTGCTCTTCGCTCGCGCTGACGGGCGTTATGTGCGGTGACAGCTCGTCTATGCCGCCCTGCAGATCGGCTCTGAGGCGATGCAGCTCGTGTTCCTTGACTGCGGCGTTGTTTTTTGTCTTCTTGAGCTCGGTGATTATGCGTTCGGACTCACTCTGAGCCTTTACGAGTATGCGCTTGGCCTCTTCCTTTGCCTTTTTGAGCATATCTTCGCGCTGACTTTCGAGCTTCACGCGCTCCTTTTCGGCTTCGTTTCTTATTCTTTGGGTCTCTATGTGCGCTTCTTCCGCCAGTTTTCTTTCCTTTTCGGCTATCTGGCGATGATACTCGGCGTTTGCTATGACGTCCTCAAAGCGTATCTGATCCTGAGACAGGCGCTTTGACGCGCTCTGAATGATGTCCTCCCTCAGGCCGAGCTTCCTCGATATTTCAAACGCGTTGGACTTGCCGGGTATGCCTATCGACAGCCTGTATGTGGGACGCAGCGTCTCCACATCAAATTCCACAGAGGCGTTCTCAACACCCTTTGTGGACAGAGCGTATGCCTTCAGCTCGCTGTAGTGCGTGGTGGCGAGGGTGTCGACCTTCATGGTCAACAGCATCTCAAGTATGCTCATGGCAAGCGCCGCGCCCTCCGTCGGATCAGTGCCCGCGCCCAGCTCGTCGAAGAGCACGAGCGAGGATGGCGTAACGTCTCTGAGTATCGCCACGATGTTCGTCATATGCGACGAAAACGTGGACAGGCTCTGCTCTATCGACTGTTCATCGCCTATATCAGCAAATACCTCGTCAAACACCGAAAGCTCGCTGCCATATGCTGCAGGTATCTGAAGACCCGACTGCGCCATGAGCGTGAGCAGACCCACTGTCTTGAGCGTGACCGTCTTACCGCCGGTATTGGGGCCGGTTATTACGAGCGTCGTAAACTCCTGCCCCAGCCAAAGATCGCTGGGCACCACCTTGTCCGGGTCTATGAGCGGATGCCTTGCCCTCAGAAGCCGTATCACGCCCTTGTCGTTGAGCTTTGGTGGCACGGCCTTCATTTCCCTTGCAAGGAACGCCTTAGCAAATATAAGGTCGAGCCGGGACATAATGTCCATGCTGTTCAAAATCATTTCGGCATCCGGGGCAACCCTTGCCGAGAACTCGGCGAGTATGCGCTCCATCTCTTTGCGCTCTTTGAGCTGTAATTCCTTAAGTTCGTTGCCCGCCTCGACTACGCTGAGCGGCTCGATGAACAGCGTGGAGCCCGTGCCGCTCTGGTCGTGCACAAGCCCCGGCACGTACTGCCTGTATTCCGCCTTGACCGGTATTACGTAGCGGCCGTTGCGCACAGTGATGATGCTGTCCATAAGGTATTTCTGCAAAGACGGCGAATGTATGAAGGAGTTGAGTTTATCCCTCACTCTGTCGTTCACCTTGCGCATATTGCGGCGAATATCGTTCAGCTCCGGGGAAGCATGGTCGCTCATCTCGTCCTCGGAGATTATGGCGGCGGTTATGTCCTCCTCCAGCATGCGGTTTGTGACGATGCCGGAAGCCATCTCCGTAAGCAGGGGCGTGTCTTCCCTGTCGGTGACGAGCGCGCGGCGAACTGAGCGGCAGGCGCAAAGCACTCCAGCTATCTCGAGCAGTGCCTTCATCGTGAGCACAGAGCCTACCTGAGCAAGCTTCAGGTATTGCCTTATGTCCTTAAAGTCGCTCATGGGATTTGAGCCCGTGTATGTGACCACAGAGAGAGCCTCGTCGGTTTGCGCCTGAAGCGTTTTTACCTCTTCAAAATCGTTTGAAGGCTCGAGCTCGCTGCAAAGTGCCTTGCCGGTCTCTGAGACCGCAAGCTCACCCAACTTTGTCAGTATCTTGTCAAATTCGAGTACCCGTCTGTATTTGGGGTTCATGTGTATCTCCGTCTATTCAGTCTTTCTGAAATAGTGTCCCGTAGTGAATGCAGAGGCGGGCTCAATGTCAGTGCCCGATTCTCTTATCTTTATGAAGCTGCGTAGTATCTCAAGCTGTTTATCCGGGCTTTCATCTGTGAATATCAGCCTCCAGCCATCGCATTTGGGCAAATCGCTCATGTGTCCCGAGAGGTTAAGCGGCACGCTGTTGAGCAACGTTATTATGCAGCCGTCATCGCTTGCCAGCCTTCTGAGTGGGAAGCTTGCCTTCATGCGGTCGGTAAAGGAGCAGTTGCCCAGCCTTTTGCCCTCGGAAGCACTGTCGCAGGCGCGGCACATTACGTGCCTGTCGCCGTGACGCGCCGCGTTGAGCGGGCAGTGTCTGAGCCTCATTAGCGGTATCCTGCCGTAAACTATAAGCTCTCTGTTGCCGCCAAGGTCGTTTATCTCGCGCGTCGTAAGCTCAACTGACGGCGTAAATACCTTGTCCCTGACGCCTATGTAGCTCATGGCGGGCGTGTTGGCTATGTTCAAAGGGAAATCGTATCTGATTTCGCCCGGCCATTTCATGTCCAGATGAGCCGCGTTACTTACATACACGCCGCGAATGCCTGCGGCCTCAAGCGCAAAGTCGTTGAGCAGCCTGAGCGTATTTTGTGGCAGAACCGGCGGAAGGCACAAATACATGCCGCTTAAATCGAGGCTTTCGAGCTTTGTTTTTCTTATGTCGTCTGGCTCGTAAACCGCCTCGTCTGCGCCCTCGTCCAAAAGCCGCCTGAGCATATTCTTATCGCCGGATTGAACGACGATGCGCAATTTGGCGTTCTTCGCTGCCTCAAAGTGCTCGAACCCGCCGGGCTTCTGAAATCCAAAGTGCGGTTCGTTTGCCTTTATCCTTGCAAGGCGCATTTTCTCCACAGCTTCGCGCCTTATAGCGTTAACAGCCGAAACCGACACATACAGCCCGTCGTCCGCGTCAAACATGACTTGGTTCACAGTGTAGGCAGTGCCGCCCGTCTTTTTTATCTGCTGCGCAAGCCTCTCGGTTTGAGTGAAAAGGCTGTTTGCTTCTTCCACGCACGTAGATTCGCAGCTTACGCTTATACTTCCGTCGCTCAGCGTGAGCTTTAATGGCTCAGAGCGTTTTATGCGCACGTACGCAGTAAGCTCAAGAGGCTTTGTTTCGCCCTTATAGCTTTCGCGCGCTTTCTCCATCTGGGATTCGCTCACCATGCGGTATACAAGCCCGCTTTGCTTAAGCGTGTTTTTGAGCTTTTCACCGGCTGCGCCGCTGAGCTTTACCGGAGTTTCGTCGCTGTCATCGTTCCTCAGCACGAGCGCGTCGTCCGGGCGAATGTCCTTTTCGAGGCGCACAAAGCTGTTTTCCGCTTTCGCGACCTCGACGCCCCAATGCGAGGGACGTTTTACTGAGAGGAACTCCCCGTCCCTGATGCCGTCTATATAGCCCAGAGTGAAGCCGCCGCGGTTGAATATCTGCTTAAGCTCTTCGTCATCCTTGCGCGTATAGTCCTCTCCGTCAAGAAGGCGCCTGTATATGCGCGTGACTGTTGCTACGTATTCGGGGCGCTTGAGCCTGCCCTCAATCTTAAGGGAGGTTACCCCTGCGTTCACGAGCTTGTCAAGTATAGGCGCGGTGTTCAGATCTTTTGGAGAAAGCAGATAGCCCGACGCGTTTGCCGCGCCGTTCAGAGTGTATTTCAGGCGGCAGGGCTGAGCGCATGCGCCGCGGTTTCCGCTTCTGCCGCCGACCATGCTCGAAAACAGGCATTGCCCCGAACAGGCCACGCACAGCGCTCCATGGCAGAAAACCTCGGTCTCTATGCCCGTATTTACGCAGGCCTTGATTTCGTCAAGGCTCATTTCACGTGCAAGCACAACGCGCTCAAAGCCTCTGTTTTTAAGGTACTCGGCGCCCTGCATATTGCATATCGCCATCTGCGTGCTTGCGTGCAGTCTGAAGCCCGGCAGCATTCGGCGAAGCTCTTCGCATACGCCCGCGTCCTGAACAATGGCGGCGTCGGCCTTGCAGGCGTAAAGCTGAGCGGCTATGTCCTCAAGCAAGGCGAGCTCGCTTTGCTTGACCATCGTGTTTACGGTAACGTAGAGCTTGCGCGCCCGCTCATGAAGATACTCGCCTGCTTTTATCAGCTCTTCGCTGTCAAAGTTTCCTGCGCCTCTTCTGGCGTTGAGCGCCTTTCCGCCAAGGTAAACCGCATCTGCGCCGTTTTGCACTGCGGCGACCATAGCTTCCCAGTTGCCTGCCGGAGACAGAAGCTCCGGCTTTGATTTAATGAGGCTCATTGCCCCTGACCGTATATGAAGCCGTGCAAAGCAGTAATGTTCGCCTGTACGTCCATATCGTAAAGGCCTGAAACGTTGTTCCTGACTTCCTCTTTGTAGGTTCCGTTGTCAGGAACGCGGAAAGTGGTTACATCGTTTCCCGTCTGACTGCCGAGCACCTTGCTTGCGAGGCTCACTATAGTGCCGATGTCCAGGTTTGTCTTTACATACTGCATATTGCCGGTCACCATGTTCATAATGCTCATCGCGTCCATGCCCTTCGCTTTGGAGAGCAGAGCTATAAGCACCTTCCTTTGGCGATCGGTGCGGGTGTAGTCGTTGTCTGATTTTCTTATTCTGGCATAGCCCAGCGCCTGCATGCCGTCAAGGTGAAGCTTCGCGCCGGCATGATCGAGCTTTGTCTCGTAGTAGCGTGCCTTTGCATCCTCCTCGGTCATTTCACCCGAGGTGAACAAAAGATAATACTGCTCCGCCACGTTGTGATTGAGATAAGGCAGCTCCTTTTCGGAAACGTCCATCTCAACGCCGCCAAGCGCCTCGGCAATCTTTGCAAAGCCGGAGAAATCGACAACAACGAATTTGTCGATGTTGAGGCCGAAATACTTGTTCACGGTCGCCATGGCGAGGTTTGCTCCGCCGTAGAAGTATGCCGAGTTGATTTTGAAGCTTCTGCCGTTCATCTCAATTTGGGTGTCGCGCATTATGGAGGTGAGCTTCACTTCGCCCGTATTTTGGTTTATTGAACAGATAATCATAGTATCAGTGCGTGCGGCCTCATAGGAAACGCGGGAGTCCGTACCCAGAAGCAGTATGTTCACCCACTCGCTGCTGAGGCCGGGCGTGATGTTAAGTTCATTTTCGGAGACGCTTATGCTGTTTAAATCCGCCTGATTGAGGTTGTCGCTTGTGTTGTCATCGTCCGGGGTAAACCACGTTACGCTTGAAGTGTCAATCTTTGTTGATTGGGTCGGCGCGGTGGAAGGCTTCCCGCTTATACGGTCGATTATGCCTATATACATAACGCCGTTAGCGTCGAGCAGCACCACGGTAAGGCAGCCCAGCACGAGCAAAAGCACAATGCTGAGCACGGCGAGCGGAGCCTTGCTCTTTTTCTTTGCGTTTTTTTTATTTTTTACGGTATGCGCGCCTGAAGAAGCACGTCTGTCTGATGCGGAAGTGGCTTTGTGCTTTGCGGAGGATGCATTTTTTACGCCCGAAGTGCCTTTGGCGCCTCCTGCCGCTTTATGCTTAGCCGGCTTTTTCGGTTTGTCCTCGTCCACATATTCATAGGGCAGCTCTTTAGTGCGCTTATCTGCGGGCTTTTTTTGCTTTTTTGCGGTTTTGCCTTCCTCTTCGTCGTCCAAATAAACGTAAGGCAATGAATCGTCCTTCATCTGTTTCCTCCAAGCTATTTTTCAACATTTTATATTATACTATTGAAATCATGTTTTTACAAGTGCAAAATGTAAAGCTTTGTGCCTCAGCGTTAAAAAGCCCCGTAAGGCATTAGTCGGCGTTTGACAAAAAGCGATTCAGG
>JAFPYA010000193.1 GCA_017412445.1 Clostridia bacterium | reverse complement strand
CTCCAAAATCCTATGTACATGCAAAACAGGCATTTGAAAAAGAAATAAAAGCACTTAGAAAAGTGGAGAGTCAAGATGTTTTTCCAATCAGTCCAACTGCCTCGGAAATCGAAATGGATTTTGCACAAAATGAGCCACAGATTATTAATGAAATGCTTGCACGTATGTGGAAAACCTATCAAGAAGAAACGGTTGCTTTAAAAACAAGAAAAGGAAAAGCTAAACACATACAAACATATTTTGATATTGTCCATTTGTATGATGATTTATACTATCAGGAGAATCTAAAACGAATAAAGAAACAGTATACACAAGCAAAAAGTAAATATGGTATAGAAGAAATAGAGTAATAGCATAACGCTACAGCTTAAACTTTATCGGACAGAAGGTAGAAGCTTTTAGAACACATTAGGTAAGAATAAGACCGAAACTGCGTCAAAGTTTCAAACTTGCATTACACATTAAGGGGTTCGAGCCCCTCGCAAACGTCCAATCAAAGAGAGAGCAGAAAGTATAAAAACAACAGCCCGAAACCTTTGCGGTTTCGGGCTGTTCATACACCTTTAGGGGCTCGAACCCTAGACACCCTGATTAAGAGTCAGGTGCTCTACCAACTGAGCTAAAGGTGCTCGTTCCTCAGGAACAGAAAATATTATACAGCATGGGCGCCGGAATGTCAACATATGTTTTTGTTAATTTATATAAATCGAGGCGGCGTATTGTTTTTTTACCTGAAACGTGGTATAGTTCCGCTATAAACGGATGGGGGACGGGATCATGGGACCCAGATATCTATTGGACGAGCTCAAATGGCAGGTCGACAAAGATACGGCGATAAAGAAGCTGCGCGTGATGGAGGACGACCTTGAGGACTTTGACGAAATCTACGCGCGCACAATCGAGCTTATAAAGCCCGTGTACTACATGGGGCGCGAGCACGTGGAGCGGATAGACGGCGACGACGTGGTGATAGGCGGCACGTGCTTTCACAGCCATGTGATAAGCGTGAATCTCAAAGACGCGGACGCGGTGTACCCTTACGTCGGCACCAGCGGCCGCGCAGCCTACGAGTACGCCATTTCGCTTGACGACGATTTGTACAAATTCTGGGCGGATCAGATCTGCGAGCTTGCGCTCAGGAGCGCCGCGGTGGGCTTCATTCAGACCGCAAAGCAGATAAGCGGCACCGAAAAGCTGGCCTCGCTCAACCCCGGGTCGGTGGTGGACTGGCACATCAGCCAACAAAGACCGCTGTTTGACCTGATAGGCAGCGTGTTTGAAAAGACGGGCATCTTTCTTGAGGAAAGCTTTCTTATGCGCCCCGTAAAGTCCTCCTCGGGCATACTTTACCCCACGGACAGGGAGTTTGTGAGCTGCTCGCTTTGCACAAAGCAGAACTGCCCCAACCGCCGCGCGCCCTTCGACAGGGAGAAATTCGAGAAGGAATATTTTCCCGGCAGCGCAGGCTGAGGCCGCGCGCTTTACGGCTTGATATGCAAAACACAGACAAAATCCAAACGGACAAAATCGTAGAATGCGATAAAGGCCGCGCCCTTGCGGGCGGCTCTGAGCAGGCGCGCGAGAGGCTCAGGTGCGTAAGCGAGACAGAGCGCCTTTTGCCCGCCTTTAAGCGCCGCTATCCCCTTATGAACCACGAGGACGCGGTCAAGCTTGCGTTTCAGGGCATGCTGGGCGTGGGGCATCTGGTGGCCTCTTTTGAGGCCGCCGAGGCGCGGCTGCGCACAGAAATGGAAGGCCTCGAGCCCTCTTCGGGCGAGCCGCTTATAGAGCCAATAAGCTCCGAATGGTTCAGGCTGAACCTCCGCGCGGCGAAGGCGCGGGGCATTTCTGAGGAGACAATCGCGCGCATGCTGTTTTTGTCCGCCGCCCAAAAGCCCTGCGGTTTCACGCGGCGGGACGTGTATGACCTGTGCGTAAGGCTTGACGCTTCAGATGAAATGCGAGATGCGGCCGGGAAAATCCTTGACGAAAGCTTCCTTCCGTCCCATTCGGAAGCGTACAGGGAGGCCTACCGCCCGGCTTACCGCGTGCTGCACGTAAGGTTCATTGACCTTAAATTTTCGCCGGAGGAAGAGACAGCCAAGCGCGATTGACCGGCGCGCATAACCGCAATTAAAACGCCGCCCGCAGGCAGATTTCCTGCAGGGCGGCGCTTGTGTATGCGCGGCAGATTTGTCTTTACCCTAAAAGCTTCATTACGCTCTCCATAAACTGGGGGCAGGCGACCTGGGGCTCGGCTATCTGCGGGTGCCACAGCTTTTCCCACTCGAAGCACACGTATTCGCTGTAGGCGTTCTCCCGGAGTATGTCCACGGCGGTCTTGAGATCCATCTGCCCCTCGCCCACGAGGCAGGGCGTGAAGCCCCAGGGGCTTAAATCCTTCGCGTCCTTCATGTGCACGTGGTGAATCCTGTCGCGCACGGCCTCGTAGGTCTCCTTGAGGTCGAGCCCGTAGCGGAAGGGATGCAGGCAATCCCACAGTATGCCCACATTTTCACTGCCGCAGCCGTCAATCAGGCGGCGCACCACCTTGCCGCTGCAAAAGTCGTCGTGCGTCTCCATAAGGGGCATGACCCCGTATTTCAGGCCGGTTTCGCCGGTCTTGCCCAGGCACTCCATAAGCGCCCTGTCGCAGCTTTCGCGGGTGAGGCCGCGCGTCTTCTCGGGCGGGATTTCGGCGCGGTATGCCTCTATGAAGGGCTCGCTGTGGGGTCTGCCGGTAAAATTCAAGGGATAGGGGCCGCCGAACACGCGTATGTAGGGACATTCGAGCTCCGAGGCAATCTTCATATAGTCCTCGGCCAGCGCAAGCTGCTTTTTGAGGTTCTCGGGGTCGGGGAAGGCGAAGCGCGCGTCGCTGGAGACGCAGGTTATTTCAAGCCCCGCGGCGTGAAATTTCCTCCTCACCGCGCCCAGATTCTGAGGCCTGAACTCGTCAAGCGTCCTCAAATCGCCGGTGTTTTTGTATATGCGCATTTCGACGCCCGTGTAGCCCACGCGCTTCAAAAGCTCTATTATCTCATCGAAGGAATAATTGGGGCAGCCCAGTGTGCTGAAGCTGAATTTCATATGTTGCCTCCCTGCAGTCAGTTTTCTTCGCCCTTGTGTGAAGCGTAATACTCCACCCTGCCCGCGAGATACCGCGCCGTCTTTACCATGAAGACCTCGGCGTCTGGCCAGAGCGCGGGGGGCATGCGCTTCATGAAGTTGTCGCTTTCGAGCGTAAACCAGCCCCTGTAGCCGATTTCGCCCAGCGCCCGGCATATGGGCTCCCACTCGAGGTTCTCCTGATAGGGCAGGTTGTGCCTGTCGTCGATGTAGTCCACGTCGTGAATGTGCACGGCGTTCAGGCGTTCGGCGCCCAGCGCCCGTATGAATTCGTCGGGCGCTATGCCCGCCAGGGCGGAGTGACCCACGTCAAGGCATGCCCTTATGTACGGGCTGCCGAGGCGGTCGATAAGGCCGCAGAACAATTCGGGATTGCCGCAGAAGGACACATCGAACCTTTGCGTCTCTTTGTTGTAGGTCTTCATGTTTTCGGCGCACACGGTGATGTTCAGCCTTTCGCAATGGGGGATGAGCCTTCTGTAAAGCTCGAGGTTTATGCGCCACGCCTCCTCGCTGTGGGTGAGCACGTCTATCCATTTAAGCGGATGAACCACTATGTTTTCGACCCCTAAAATCGAGGCGACCTCCATCGACCTTATCAGCAGGTCGAATATCTCCCTGTCCCGTTCGCTCTTGCCTGTGCCGGAGGGGAAGGGCGCGTGGGCCTGCGCTATCTTGAGGCCCCGCTCGTCCGCAAGCGCTCTTACCTTTTCGGCGCGGCTTCTCCAATCCGGCTCAAGCCATACGCTCTTTGGCTCTATCATTTGAAAGAACGACCAGTCTATCGCGTCCCAGCCCGCGTCGGCGAGTATGGAGACGCACTCCTCAGGGGTGAATACGTGGCCGAGCGCGTCGGTCTGAGTGCATATTTTCATTGTCCCTTTGCTCCTTTTATCTTTTGAACAGATTATAGCAATCTGACGGCTTTAAAGCAAGCGCGCTTACCTGCTTTCAAAGTATCCCTCTTTTATCAAAAGCTCGAGCAGCCTCGCCTCGCGCTCGCGTATGCTTCTCACAAAGGCGGGAATGCTGCCGTCGCGGTTTACGCCTATCGCCTCATGGGGATCCACCCATTCAAGCGTAAAGCCGGCTTCCGCCTCGTAGGCGTCCAGCTCCTGATGGGCGACTTTGTCGCAGGCGTCGCACAGAAAGTACAGGTTTTCCTGATACAGGTGCTCGTATTCGGGACTGTCTATCTTCTGTATGCGCTTGACACAGCCGTATTCCCTTATGGAGGAGGGAATCACCTTCAGCCCCGCCTCCTCGCGCACCTCCCGTATAAGCGCGTCCGGGGCACTCTCGCCTTTTTCTATTCCGCCGCCGGGAAACTTGTAATACCCGTACCTCTGGCTGTGTATCATGGCGATTTTGCCGTGCCTTATTATCAGCGCACGCGCGGAAGGCCTTATCAACACCTTTCCGTTCGGGTCGTAGTCCTTAAGATCCATTACAAACAGGGTGCGCAATTGCATTTCTCCTTTCAAGCGGGGTTATCCGGCCTATCCCTTAACGGCGCCTATCATTATGCCTTTTACGAAGTATTTCTGTATGAAGGGGTACACCATCAGTATCGGCACGGTAGCCACGATTATCGTGGCGTACTTTATGGTTTCGCTCAGCAGATCCTTGTTGGCGTACATGTCCGTCACCATGTCGCTGGTGGAGGACAGAACCAGTATTTCCCTTAGTATCAGCTGCAGGGGATACAGCTGCCTGTCCCTCAGAAACACCATGGCGTAGAACCACGCGTTCCACTTGGATACGCCGTAGAACAGCACCATTATGGCCACGGTGGGCAGCGACAGCGGCATGATTATGCGGAAGAGTATCGTAAAATCCTGCGCGCCGTCTATCCTCGCGGATTCCTCGAGGCTGACGGGCACGTTTGAAAACGCGGTTCGCATCACCACCATGTTGTATGTGGTCATTGCGGAGGGCAGTATCAGCGCCCACCTCGTGTCGGCGAGACCCAGGCTGTTCACCTGCAGGTAGAAGGGGATGAGGCCGCCGCTGAAGAACATAGTAAACACTGCCAGAAAGTTCAAAAAGCCCTTGAGCTTGTAGCCCCTTCTCGACAGCACGTAGGCCGACAGCGTGGTTATCAGCATGCTTACCGCCGTGCCCGCAACCACGTAGAACAGCGTGTTTTTGTAGCCCGTAAGTATGTTCTGGTTTTCAAATACCGCCTTGTAGGCGCGCGTCTCAAAGCCCAGCGGCCTTAAAAGCAGCCCCGAATGGCTCGCAAATCTCGACGGGTCGCTGAAGGACGCAAACAGCACGTACAAAAACGGGTATATGGTTACTATCACCACAAACAGCAGTATCACCGTGTTTATTGTGTCGAAGCATACGTCGCCAAACGACCTTTTTATCTTTTTTCTCTTTACCATAAGCTCGTCTCACCCACCTTCCGGCTTATAGTATTTGCGCCGATGACCAGCAGGAAATTGATTACTGAATTGAACAGCCCCACGGCCGTGGAATAGCTGTAGTTCATGTTCTGAAGACCCATGCGGTATGAGTAGGACGAGATTACGTCGGAGGTCTCGTAGATAGTCGGGTTGTAGAGCAGTATTATCTTTTCATAGCCCACGTTCATTATAGAGCCCAGGCGCAGTATGAGCATTATGATTATGGTTGGCAGTATGCCGGGAATGGTCACGTGGATTATCTTGCCGAAGCGCCCCGTGCCGTCGATGCTCGCCGCCTCGTACAGCTCCGGGTCCACGCCCGTGAGCGCCCCTAAGTACACTATGGAGCCCCAGCCAATCTTCTGCCAGATATCGCTTATTATGTATATGGGCTTAAACAGCCCGGGCACGAGCAGCATTGTTTTGCGCTCAACGCCAAAGAGCGCCAGCAGATCGTTTATCGCGCCGTCCCTCGAGGTGAAGTCTATTATGAGGCCGGCGATTACCATCATGGAGATAAAGTGCGGCACGTAGGACACGGTCTGAACCAGCTTTTTGAACCAGTTCTGCCTTACCTCGTTTATCAACAGCGCCAGTATTATGGGCGCGGGAAAGCCGAACGCCAGATCGAGCAGGCTGATTTCTATCGTGTTTCTGAGTATGCGGCCAAAGTATACGTCGTTAAAGAAGAGGCTGAAATACTTAAGCCCCGCGTATCTGCTGCCCCACGTGCCCAAGCCCGCCGAGAAATCCTTGAAGGCGATTACGGCGCCGTACATAGGCATGTAGTTGAACAGTATATAATACACCACCATGGGGATGGCCATTATATACAGATACTTGTACTTGCTCAGGTCCTTCTTCCAGCCTTCGAGCAGCTTTAAGGTCTTCATAAAGTTCTCCTTATAACAGAAAGGAGCAGAGAAATTTCTCCCTCTGCTCCGATTTCACCGTTGAAATCAGCGGCTCTGATATCTTTCGTAGGCGGCGTTCTCGATTTCAAGAGCCCTCTCGAGACCCATTGCCTTGCATTGCTCTACTACCGTGTCATACTCCTCAAAGGGTACCTGACCCATTATAATCTTGGATATCATTTCGTCGCGGTAAGTCTTTACCTGATTCATTATACTTGCCAGCTCATCGGCCTCCTCGGCGGTCGCCGTTATCGGTGGCAGTATCAGCGCGGCGCTCACCCCGTCTCCCCAGATATCCGCGAGGGGATCCTTATTGGGGAAGGTTCTGTCGTTCAATTCGTTCTTTATCAGCGGCTCGATGGTGGACCAGGAGCTGCCGGGCATCACGTACATCGCGTTCACGGTGGACAGATCCTTTTCGGCGACCTGCGCCAGGAACTCCTCGGTGTACTGCATATCGCCGTTTTCGTCGATATAGTAGTTCACGCCCTCGATGCCTATGTTCTCAAGTATCATGCCCTCGGGGCTGTAGCCGTAGTCCAGGAACCTCATTGCGGCTTCAATGTCCGTGCAGGTGGTGGAGATTGCGGAGCCCGCGCCGGGAGCGATAAGGTTTATATCCCACTGGGCGGTATAGGCCTTGCCCTCGGGGCCGGTGGGGAAGTGCATTATCTCAAGGTCGGCCTCGGGCACTGTGGTCGCCATTATTGAGGCGAAGGACTGCCAGTTGCCGCTGCCGGTGCCGTAGAACATGCCCGCCTCGCCGTTTGTGACCTTGGCCTTGAGCCCGTCCTTGCTGACCGCCATGAAGTCGGGATCGATAAGCCCTTCGGCGTACCACTCGGCCATGGTCTCAACGTAGTCCTTGAACTCGGGGGTCAAAAGGCCGTGATTGATTTGGTCGCCGTCCACGAAGAAGTCGGCCAGCACGCCGTAGGAGGAGGCGATGTAGAACAGGCCGCTGCTGCCGCCGGAAAGGCCTCTGGAGGTGAAGGGTATGCAGTCATACTCCTCCTTGAAGGCCGCCAGCATGTCGTGAACCTCGTCGAGGGTTCTGGGCTCCTCTATGCCCAGCGCCTCGGCCCAGTCAGCCCTGTAGATGGGACCCATCCAGATGTTCTTGCGCAGTGTCTCTTCGTACATGCAGATTTCCTTGGCGGTCGGGAACATGTAAATGGTGCCCGCGTCGGTGGTGCACTGCTTTTTGAGCTCGGGAATCTCGTCAAACCATCTCTGAAGGTTGGGCGCGTACTCCATGTAGTCGTTCAGCGGCTGTATCACGCCGTCGGCCAGTGCCTTTTCGGGGCCGCCCGGATAGGCGTTGACCCAATCGTAGAAAATCATGTCGGGATACTTCTGGGAGGCTACGATCAGGTTGAACTGGGACGCCTCCTCGCCTACCGGCGGGTGCTGCCACTCGATGTCAATGTTGAGTATCTCTTCAAGCGCCTTCATGCACGCCAGATCCTCGTATGAGGCGTAGTTGTTCGCGATCTTGGAGTCCATCGCGCACCAGAACGTAAGCTTTGTGCCTGGGGCTTCTTCGGCATTTGCGCTCATAGCGCCCATGCCCGCAAGCAGCGCCAGCGCCAGTATGAGGCAGAGCATACTCTTACGACTGTATACCTTCATGGTAATTCCTCCTTTTTTCTATGACACTTGCGCGTATCATGATTGTTAATTATATATATATATATATAATTGTCAAGTTAAAATACGCATAAATATCACGTCAAAATACACAAATTTAGCGTGTAAAAATATATTCATTTTACAATAATTATATAAATAGATACATTGCGTCGCGGGTAAAGAACGCCCGGAGCCGCCTTTGCCTTTTAGGCGTATCTGACCGGAAAAGCATCAAAATACATTTGGAGGCCGCGGGCGCTTTGGCGTATCGTGCGCGGCCTGTCTTAGCGCAGTATTACAGGCGGCGGATGCATGCAGGGAGGTCTCAGCCGCAGGCGATTTAAGGACATAATTAACTCATATATTCTTGACGCGCTCTGAATAAGAACGTAAAATTATTGTGGATATGCAGGCGCATAAGCGCGTCCGCAGCGAGTATTTGCTTAAAATGCGCCGCCCTTGATGACGCGACACTGCGGCTGAAATAAACTTGCATACAGAGGGAACACGATGAGCAAAACAAACATGAGAACAGGCAAGACCGAAAACAAGCGCAGGCTGTGGGTGCGCGTGCTGTGCATAGTGCTGTGCGCGCTGCTTGCGGGCGGCACGATCACCTCGGTGCTGCTGATGATACTTGCGTGAAAAGGAGACTTTGCGCGCTGCTCCTCGCGCTGGCCGTGCTGATTTCGCTTGACGCGCTTGCGCAGGGCGAGGAAGCGCCCGCGCGCGACCGCTACGAGATAGACGCGGTCTACCTTGAAAACGAGCAGGCGCTGGCCGTGAGCCTCGTTTTCACATACACCAACCGCACGGGGCAGGCGCTTGACCGCGTGTGGTTCAACGTCTACTCCAATCTCTTCAGGCGGCAGAGCACACTGCCTTACGACAACGCCACGCTCGAGGCCGCCTTTCCCTGGGGCTATGCGCCCTCGGGCACGGAGTTTACCGATATACGCTTCAACGGCAAGCGGGCGAGGTACGGCTTTGCGGGCAGCGCCGAGACGTTCCTCGGCGTGGAATGCGCCCTCGAAAACGGCGAAAGCGGCGTGTTCGAGTTTTACTACACGCTTCTGCTGAGCGAGAACCGCGCGTTTCAGGGCTGCGGCGAGGATTTGCGCCTCACGCTGTTTTACCCCTCGGTGTGCGTGTGGGACGGGGAGTTCGTGGCCTTGAACGCCTCGCGCGTTTCGCAGTTCCTCTACTCGGAGCCCGCCGATTTTGCTATGACGATCAGCCTGCCAAAGGGCTATGAGCCGGCCTCGGGCGGCGAGATTTCGCTCCTGTCCTCGGACGAAAGCGGCAATCGCTACAGCGTAAAAATCGAAAACGCAAGTGAGCTTGGCCTTATAGCGAGCAGGCGGTTTTATGTATACGAGGCCGAAACGCCCTCGGGTCACAAAATCCGCGCGCTCGGCAACGAGAGAAGCCGCTGCAAAACGATGCTTGCAGACGCCATGCGGGCGCTTGCGCTCTACGAGGAGTGGTTCGGCGTTCTGCCCTTTGAAAAGACCGACATAGTGCTCAGCCCCGCGGCCGCGAGCCTTTCGCTGCCCG
Organism: Clostridia bacterium; assembly: GCA_017412445.1. Classification (GTDB taxonomy): domain Bacteria; phylum Bacillota; class Clostridia; order Christensenellales; family Aristaeellaceae; genus RUG14130. The sequence continues at coordinate 1,753 of JAFPYA010000193.1, read as the reverse complement.
GACTGCTCGTTGTGGGCGCGCAGGACGAGGACGACCTGCTCGTGGAATACCTCATGGCGCGGCAGTATTTCGGCTGCGCGGTGCTCACCGACCCTGAGACAGACCCGTTTTTGACATGCGGCGTAAGCTGTTACGCGGCGCTTCTGACCGTAAAGGCCTTGGAAGGCGAGGCCGCGCTAAATGCTACACTGCGCTCATACATACAGCCCGCGCTCAAGCTCACGGTGCCGGGCGGCCTCACGCCCGACAGCGCGCTGAGCCGCTTTGCAAGCGCCTACGAGTTCGACCTCGTGGTAAAAAAGCGCGGCGCGGCGGTGATGCACGAGATGTGCCTGAGCATGGGCGAGGAGGAGTTCATGGCGGCGCTCAGGCGCTATTACGAGGGCAGCGCCGGGTCTGTGGCAAACATCGAGCGCTTCGTGGACGCGCTTAACGGCGAAAGCGGCCAGAATCGCGGCAGCGCGCTCATCGCCTGGCTCATGACCATAGACGAATACGTGCAGCACGACGGCGACATATATTGAAGGGATATATTCCCTTAACGGCAAGGAGATGCATCCATGTTTACGCAGGAAATCACTTTCTACAGCCAAAGCCTCTCAAAGGATATGCACATAATGCTCTATGGGCATGACGGCGTGCCCTTTCTGGCCTTTCCCACGCAAAACTCAATGTGCAGGAATCTCGAAGACTTTGGCATGATAGATCAGCTGTCCGACTATATTTACGGCGGCAGCATAAGGCTGTTCGTGGTGGACACCGTGGACGCGGAGAGCTGGTCGCTGGAGGGCGGCGACAACGACAGTCGTGCCCTCAGGCAGGAGCAGTATTATCACTTTATCGCCGACGAGGTCGTGCCCCTCATTCACAGCCGCTGCGACGCGCTGCCCGTGGTCACGGGCATGAGCATGGGCGCAAACCATGCGGCCATAATGTTTTTGCGCCGCCCGGAGCTGTTCAGGGGAATGATAGCGCTCTCGGGCGTATACGATTCGGACTACTTCTTCCACGGCTGGATGAACCCCACCCTCTACGACAACTCGCCCGAGCGCTTTTTGCCCAACATGCCCTTGGATCACCCTTACATCAAATTGTACAATCAGAAGAAGATGATCTTCTGCGTGGGCAGGGGAGCCTGGGAGGAGGACGGCGTGCGCACGCTTGAGCATCTCGACAGGGTATTTCGTGAAAAGGGCATACACGCCTGGTGCGACTTCTGGGGCTGTGACGTGAACCACGACTGGCCGTGGTGGTATAAGCAGATGCGCTATTTTATCCCGACCGTGCTGAACGAAAGGTATTGAAAACATGAATTACATATTTATTTCGCCCAATTTTCCGCACACCTACTGGCAGTTTTGCGACCGGCTTCATAAAAACGGCGTGAACGTGCTGGGCATAGGCGACGCGCCCTATGACGGCCTCGAAGCGCCGCTCAAGGCCGCGCTCACGGAATACTACCGCGTCAGCAGCCTCGAGGACTACGATCAGGTATACAGAGCCGTAGCCTTCTTCGCCTTTAAGTACGGCAAGGTGGACTGGATCGAATCCATGAACGAGTACTGGCTGGAGCAGGACGCCCGCCTGCGTGACGATTTCAATGTGACGACCGGCATCCGGCCGGACCGCATCGGCTTTATCAAGGAAAAGTCCCTGATGAAGCAGATCTATCTTGACGCGGGGATCCCCACGGCGCGGCAAAGCATCGTCACCACCCGGGAAGCAGGATCCGCATTTGTCGGCAAGGTCGGCT
>JAFPYA010000192.1 GCA_017412445.1 Clostridia bacterium | reverse complement strand
AGTGTAGTTTATTATATGGAAGATTATGCTGCCGGCTGTGCGGTAAACGCCGACGGGAGCGTTGCTGAGTAAGATCGTCTTACCGTTAAGCTGCGCAGTAAATGCGCTTTTCTTCGTCTTTGCCATCTGCGTTCACCTCCTTAATACAAGCCTTCTTCGCCGAGGGCATGAGCGATCTTGTTGGTGGTAATTACCATCGTTACGGAAACAAGACTCTTCATAAGGCCTACAGCGGTCGTGTAGGAGTACTGTCCGCCTCTGATACCGTTCTGATATACGAATACGTCAAGCGTAAGCGAGACTGAGCGGTTCAGCGAGTTGGACATAAGGATCAGATGCTCATATCCGGTATCCAGCACAGAACCCATTCTGAGAACCAGCATCAGCACGATGGTCGAACGAATGGCGGGCAGCGTAATGTGCCACAGCCTCTGTGCGCGGTTTGCACCGTCGATCATCGAGGCCTCGTACAACTGCGTGTCCACGTTGGTAAGAGCCGCAAGGAATATGATTGTGCCCCAGCCGGTTTCCTTCCAGATACTCTGGCCGACGATCATCCAGCGGAATACGCCGGGATCGCCGAGGTAATCGACGCTGTGTCCGATCAGCACCTGAGTCAGCTTGTAGATGATGCCGTCGGCGCCGAAAATGACGTAGGTTATTGAAACAACGATGACGATGGAGATGAAGTGCGGCATGTAAAGCAGCGTCTGGGAAACCTTCTTAAAGATCATGTTCCTTATCTCGTTGAGCATCAGCGCCAGAATGATTGGCGCGGGGAACGTGAAGATGATGCTCATGAAGGACAGTATCAGCGTATTTCCCAGATATGTAAGCCACATACGGGTGGCGAAAAATTGCTTGAACCAGTACAGACCGAAATAGGTGCTGTGAATGGGGCCGGTATAAGGCGCATAGTCCTCAAAACCAATGATGAGTCCCCACATGGGCAGGTACTTGAATACGGCAAAGTAAATTAGACCCGGTATCATCATTAAGTACAGCCACGGGTTGCGTGACAGATCCTTCAGGATACTGCGCTTGTGCGGCCGCCTAACAAGGGCTTGGTTTGCGGCTTTGACCGTCATTGATCAACTCTCCTCTCATATTGCAATGCATAGGCCACCAATTTCTATACCTTTTCGACCCTGCAAACTGTTATTAACATTATAAATGATTGCCGAAATAAAAGCAATAGATTTTGAACAGAATATCAAAAAAATTAATATGTAAAGCAGCGTGTTTTCAGCTCGTCTGCCTCAAATAAATGAACGCAATCATCTGTCAAAAGGTATACATTTTGAAATGTCTGCCTCTCTCAATCAGGAAACGACGGCTGTCATTTGATGAAATTTTTATTGACCGACCAAAATTTGTTGCATGCAGGGCTGTTTTGATGTTATAATGTATTATCAATATTTCGGAGCTTATAAATGACCCTGCTTACGCTTGAAAACGTTTCAAAGGCTTTTGTGATGAATACCGTGCTCAGCCGCGTAAATCTGACCCTCAACGAGGGCGGACGCATGGGGCTTGTGGGCGTCAACGGCAGCGGCAAAAGCACATTGCTTCATATTATCGCAGGAAACCTTGAGCCTGACGAAGGCAAGATGTCCATAGCCCGGGGCACCACTGTGGGCTTCCTCAGCCAGCACGCCGACATCAAAAGCGACCTTACCGTGACCGAGGAGCTTTCAAGGGTGTTCGACGACGTAAAACGAATGGAAGCGCGCCTCAGGGACATGGAGGAGCAAATCTCTCAGGGTAACGAGGAGCTTGGAGAAAGCTATTCGCGCCTCATGCAGCGCTTTGAGGACGCGGGCGGCTACGAATGGCCCAGCCGCATACAGGGTGTGCTCGCCGGTCTGGGCTTCACGAAGGTGCGCGCACAGCAGCCTTCAAATCTTTTGAGCGGCGGTGAACAGACGCGTTTGTGCCTTGCCCGCCTGCTTTTAAGGCACCCAGATCTTTTGCTTCTGGACGAGCCAACCAACCACCTCGACCTCGAGGGCACGGCATGGCTCGAGGACACGCTCTCAAAATACAAAGGCAGCGTGATTGTAGTAAGTCATGACAGATACTTTTTGAACGCCGTGTGCACCGAGATGGCGGAGCTCAGGCAGACGCACATTTCTCAGTACAACGGAAATTACGACGCGTTTGCCGTAAAGCGCGAAGCCGACCTCGAAAGGCAGATAAAGGAATACAACCTTCAGCAGGCGGAAATAGAGCGGCAGGAGGCAATAATCCGCCGCTATCGCATGTACAACCGCGAAAAGAGCATCAAAAAGGCCGAAAGCCGTGAAAAGATGCTCGAAAAGATGGAGCTGCTCGAAAAGCCCACCGAGGACAAAAAGGTTCGCTTCAGCTTCAGCGCGCGCCGCAGGAGCGGAGACGACGTGCTGATAATCAACAATCTATCCAAGAGCTTTGACGGTAGGACGCTGTTCAAAAACTTTTCCCTGCACCTTCGCAGCGGCGACAGAGTGGCTGTCATTGGCCCAAACGGAGTGGGGAAGACAACGCTGCTCAACATAATCACCAAAAACGTGACCCGCGACGAAGGCTCAGTGGTCTACGGCACAAACGTGGATATAGGCTACTACGACCAGCAGCAGTCCTCGCTTCATCCGGACAAGGATATAATGAGCGAGGTTTGGGACGACTTTCCGCTTATGGAGCCCGGCAGGGTCAGGAGTACCCTTGCGCTGTTTCTGATAACCGGCGAGGATGTGTTCAGGAAGGTCTCCACGCTTTCGGGCGGCGAGAAGGGCAGGGTTGCACTCAGCAAGCTCATGCTCAAGCGCGACAACCTGCTTTTGCTCGACGAGCCGACCAACCACCTCGACATCGGTTCTATCCAATGGCTGGAACAGTT
>JAFPYA010000191.1 GCA_017412445.1 Clostridia bacterium | reverse complement strand
GGCGGCGAGATCGACTATATCGTCCACGCCGCCAGCCCCACGTTAAGCCGCGAGCTCAAGGAAAACAGCGCGTCCTCAATAAGAAGCATAGCCCTTGGCGGACTCAACCTGCTTGAATTTGCAAGGCGCAAGCGCGTCCGCGGCATGGTATACCTGTCCTCCATGGAGGTTTACGGCGCGCTATACGGAGAAGCCGCCGAAAACGCGCTGGGCTTTATAGACCTAACCAGCCCCCGCTCGTGCTATCCCGAGGGCAAGCGCTTTATTGAAAACGCTTGCGCCTGCTACGCCGCCGAGTTTAATGTAAATGTCTGCTCGGCGCGGCTTGCGCAGGTGATGAGCGCGGGCATAAAGCCGGACGAGAGCCGCGCATACGCCCAGTTTGCAAGAAGCGCGCTCAGGGGCGAGAGCATAGTGCTTAAGACGCAGGGCACTTCAAACGGCAACTACGTGCATATAGCCGACGCGGTCACCGCCATATGTCAGCTTTTGCTCAAGGGTGAAAAGGGGCAAAGCTACAACGTATGCGGCGACGATTGTACGCTAACGATAAAGGAGCTGGCCTTGCGCATAAGCGCCCTGCTCTCAAACGGCAAAAGCGCCGTGATTACCGACGCGCCTAAGGACCCTTCATCGCTCCCGTACGCGCCCGAAACCGGAATACGGCTCAGCAATCAAAAGCTCAAACGGCTTGGCTGGCAAAGCCTGTTTGGCATCGACGACATGATTGCTTCGCTTGGCAAGGATATACGCGATTTGCAGTCCCTATGAACCAACCGTCTGACTGACACCGAAAGGAGTTGTGCGCATGAATTTTCATACCCGACCCGAATGGCAAAACGTAGAGGTACAGTCGATAAACCGCCTGCCCTCTCACTCCCCGTGGAGCAACACGCTCAGCATGAGTCTGGACGGGGTGTGGAAGTTTAAGCTGTGCGACCACCCGTCCCAGTTGCCCGCCGGCTTCTTCATTCCCGATTACAACGACAGCGACTGGAAGGAGATAGACGTGCCGGGCTGCTGGGAGCTGCAGGGCTATGGCGAACCGATCTACACAAACTGGGCGTATCCATTCACGGATGAGCCCGGCGCGCACCTGATCACGCCCGGCTTCAGCGTTGACAGCGACTATGCCGCCACGCGCAACCCGCCGCATCTGCCCGACATGATCCCAACGGGGCTTTACCGCAGAAATTTTGAGCTGCCCGATTATTTCGTCGGCAAGAAGCTCATACTCAATTTCGGCGGGGTTGACAGCGGCTTTTACCTGTGGGTGAACGGCAATCCCGTGGGCTATTCTCAGGACAGCAAGCTCAGCGCCGAGTTTGACATCACCCGCTTCGCCTATGCAGGCACCAACCAGATCACGCTGCAGGTGATGCGCTTTACTGACACCACTTACCTTGAGGATCAGGATTACTGGCACCTGTCGGGCGTGTTCCGCCCCGTGACGCTCTACGCTAAGCCCCGCGCCCACATAGAGGACGCCTTTGTTCAGGCGGACATGCACGGCAACCTCAATATCGACGTCAAGGTTTCGCGCGTCAACGGCTACGCCGACACGCTGGTCAGGCTGCACATATACGACCCCGACGGCAACATCATCTACAAGGAAAAGCGCGCGCCCGCCGCCAAGATGCCCTCCTTTACGGACAAGACCTCTCCCATGCCGGGGCACGCGAAATTTGTTATACATGTGGATAACGCGAAGCTCTGGAGTCCGGAGCATCCGAACCTTTACCGCATACATCTGGCGCTGCTCGACCCCACCAGCGGGGACGCGGCGGACAGAGAGCGCATAAGATTCGGCTTCAGAACCGTGTCGATAGAAAACGGCATACTCAAGCTCAACGGCGTGAGGGCCATAATCCGCGGCGTAAACCGCCACGAGCACTGCGTATCGACTGGCCATTACGTGCCTCACGAGGAGATGAAGCAGGAGGTCATGCTCATGAAGAGCATGAACATAAACGCGGTGCGCACCTGCCATTACCCCGACGACCCTTACTTCTACGAGCTGTGCGACGAGTACGGGCTGATGGTGGTGTGTGAGGCCAACCTCGAGACCCACGGCTCGGGCCCCATGCTCACAAACGACCCCGAATGGGCGGAAAGCTTCCTGCAGAGAGCCCGCAGGATGGCGCAGATACACAAAAACCATCCCTCGATCATCGTATGGTCGCTGGGCAACGAAAGCGGCGTAGGCCCGAATCACGCGGCGATGGCCGGGTGGCTGAGAGCCTACGACCGTACGCGCCCTGTGCAGTACGAAAGCGGCGATCCTGACAGCAGCATAAGCGACATACGCTGCCCCATGTACCCCACGCGCGAGCGCATACAGGACATGCTCACAGACATGGGCGACGCGCGCCCCATTATACTTTGCGAGTACGCCTATCAGATACTCAATTCGGGCGGCGGCCTCATGCATTTTCGCGAGCTGACAGAGCGCTATCCCCGTTTTCAGGGCGGCTTCGTGTGGGATTTTCAGGACAAGGCGCTGTGGCAGACCGATGAAGAGGGGCACCGCTTTCCCGGCTACGGCGGAGACTTTTACGAGAGCGTCGTAGAACCGTTTGAGCCCAAGTTTATGTGCATGAACGGCGTGGTTACCCACGAGCTTACGGTGAAGCCCGCGGGCGTGGAGCTCAGCTGCGTGTAAGACCCGTGTTTATAGAGCGCAAGCGCGGC
>JAFPYA010000017.1 GCA_017412445.1 Clostridia bacterium | reverse complement strand
GCTTTATAATTATATCAATTACAGTACCAAAAGTCCATAAGTTTGGAAGATTTAACATTACTCTTTTGTTTGGTGCAAAGTGCCGCCTCCGGAATGTATGGAAAGGCACGGCGAAAAGTGCTATAATACATATTGCAGGATGGCAGGAGGCTTTTTTCGGATGAAAGATATTGGCAGGACGCAGTTTCGGCAACGTTTGGTTCATCCCATTCCGCCGACGTTTGACGCCTTTTCGAGGGTGCTCATACTCGGTAGCTTTCCCTCGGTCAAGTCGAGGGAAGGGGAGTACTTTTATTTTCACCCGCAAAACAGGTTCTGGAGGGTGCTCGGCGCCTTATTTGACGAGCAGGTGCCCTTGACGGCGGAAGGGAGAAAGCTCTTTTTGCTCTCAAGGCGCATCGCCGTGTGGGACGTTGTGATGGAGTGTGACATCACAGGCTCGGCGGACAGCACGATAGAGAACGTAGTGCCAACAGATCTCAGATGCATTTTTGCCGCCGCGGACATACGCGCGGTCTATACAAACGGTCGCAAGGCCGACAGCCTCTACAGGCGTTATCAATTGGGCGCGACCGGACGCGAGGCGGTCTGCCTGCCCTCGACCAGCCCGGCCAATGCCGCCTGGAGCCTCGAAAGGCTGACCGGGGCATGGCGGGTAATAATGGAGAAGCTTGAGGCATAATTGCTGAGGCGCAAGCCCTTTGCTACTTTACCGGCACTTGCCGGTATTTTTATTTGGCTCACCCGCCGGCGCAACTTTCACATTAACATTTTACAAATGAATAATGACAAGACACGGCGGCAGTGATAAAATTTGAATACAACTGAATACACGTGTACGGTGCCCGGGGAGCGCAAGCTCGGCCTGGGTGAAAAGGGAAGCCGGTGCAAAGCCGGAGCAACAGCCATTACTGTGACAGACGATGCGGGCGCATATGTCATTGAGTGTCAATCACTTGAGAAGGCGTGCCTGCGGGTGAAAACCGCGTCTTAAGCCAGGAGACCTGCCATACACGTTTGAACGATGATTTCCTGGGCAATGAGGAATGCAGTCGTCGGCCGATGTAATCGGGGTTGCAATCCCGAATTATTGTGCATGCGTCCGTTTGAAGTAAAACGGGATGCTTTGCAGTGCCACAACGCTTCCGCCCTTTGGAAATAATACAAAGCGGAGGTTTTTTTATGAAACGCATTGTTTCCATCATCCTGGCGCTGTGCCTCGCGGCACTGATGCTCGGCGCGGCTGCCGAACAGACGACAAACGGGCTCACCGTGACAGGCGAGCTCGAGCTCGAGTACGCCACTCAGTTCAAGGTCGAGTTCTGCGAGGGCGGCTACAACCTCATCACCAACTCCGACGGCGCGCGCTTCCTCACCATTCCCGAGGGCGCATCTGTTCCGGAGGGCATCGACGAGGACATAGTGACCCTGCAGATGCCTTTGACCAACCTGCTCATCTCGTCCACTCCCACCACCAGCCTCATCAACGCCATCGGCGCGCTCGACTGCGTCACCATGACCACCCAGGAATACTCCGGCTGGTACATCGACGACGTGAAGGCCGCCATGGACGCAGGCAAGCTTACGTATATCGGCACCTACAAGGAACCCGACTTTGAGCTGCTGGCTTCAAATCCGCCGACCTTCTCCGTGTTCTCCACGATGCTGGACAGCGTGCCGGATGTTGCCGAAAAGCTGACCGAGCTCGGCATACCCTACATGAGAGACACCTCCACCTACGAAGGCCATCCCCTCGGACGCATGGAGTGGATAAAGCTCTACGGCATACTGCTGGGCAGGGAAGAAGAGGCTCAGGCGCACTTTGATGCGCAGAAGGCCATGGTTGAGGCGATAGGCGCCGAGTCCACCGGCAAGACCGTGGCGATGTTCTACATCACCTCCAAGGGCGACATCTACACCCGTAACGCCGGCGACTATATGGTCAAGATGCTCGAACTGGCGGGCGGCGAATACATCCTTTCCGATCTTAACCCCGAAAAGAGCGGCACTCAGAAGATCAGCGCCGAAGACTTCTACATGCTCGCCTCTGACGCGGATTACATCATCTACATCTGGAGCATGGGCGGAAAGCCCGAAACCATGGAGGCCTTCCTCGAGCGCAGCACCATACTGCCCGACTTTAAGGCCGTGAAGGACGGCAACGTCTGGTTCACCACGCCCGACTACTTCCAGATCAACGACACGCTGGGCGCGATGATAGTGGACTTCAACAAGGTGCTTACCAACGAGGACGACAGCGTTACCGCATTTACTTATCTTTTCAAGCTTCCATGAACAAGGCTCGCAGATACACGCGCGCGTCGCTTGTGTTTGCGCTGATGATTTTGGCGTTCGGGGTGATTCTCACCCTGAACGTCAATATAGGCAGCAAATACGTTACGGCGTCGCCGCTCGATATTTTCAAAATACTGCTCAAGGGGCATCCGGACGGAGGCGGCTACGAGGGCGCCGCGCCGGAGGTCATAAAGACCGCAAATTCCATCTGGAAGGTGCGCCTGCCGCGCATACTTGCTGCGGCGGTGCTGGGCGGGGCGCTGAGCCTTTCAGGCTATCTTTTGCAGACATTTTTCAGAAACCCCATCGCGGGGCCTTACGTGCTGGGCATCTCCAGCGGCGCAAAACTCCTTGTGGGAGTAATGCTTATATTCGTATTCAAACGCGCGACCGGCATGCCGTTCTGGATAATGATGGCGGCGGCCTTTGCGGGCTCCATGCTGGTTACAGGCGTGGTTTTGCTGTTTGCGGGCAAAATGCGTTCCATGGCTTCGTTGCTTGTGACAGGCATAATGATAGGCAGCATATGCACCGCAATCACCGATTTTCTTATAACCTTCGGCAATGAAAGCGACATTGCCAACCTGCACACATGGTCAATGGGCAGCTTTTCCGCTATATCGTGGCAAAATCTGGGCGCGTGCGCAGCGGTCATATTTGTAGCGGCGCTGTGCGCGTTTTTGCTGTGCAAGCCTATAAGCGCGTATCAACTGGGCGAGGAGTACGCCCGCAGCATGGGCGTAAACGTAAAGCTGTTCAGAGTGGCGCTGATTGGCCTGAGCAGCGTGCTGAGCGCCTGCGTGACCGCGCTTTCGGGACCTATATCCTTCGTAGGAGTGGCTGTGCCACATATAACCAAGCTGCTTTTCGGCACTTCAAAACCGATACTGATAATCCCGGGCTGCTTTTTGCTGGGCGGCGTGTTCTGCATGCTCTGCGATCTGATCGCGCGCACGCTGTTTTCGCCAACGGAGCTGGCAATCAGCACCGTGACCGCGGTCTTCGGCGCGCCCGTTGTGATCGCGCTCATGCTTTCGCGGCAAAAGGAGAAGACGCATGAGTGACAGCTTCGTCTTTTCCGCAAAGGGCCTTGCGGTGGGCTACAAGGGCAGGGCGCTGATAAGCGACATAAGCTTCAGCTTAAAACGCGGCAGCATACTTACCCTGATAGGCCCAAACGGCGCAGGCAAATCCACAATTCTTAAGACAATCACGCGCCAGCTGGCGGCCATCGCCGGCACGGCGTTTATAGATAACGATGAGCTTAAACAAATAAAAAATGCAAGTCTCGCAAAAAAGCTCGCCGTGGTGCTCACCGACAGGATAAAACCCGAGATGATGAGCTGCTTCGACGTTGCGGCCATGGGCAGGTATCCACATACGGGACGCTTCGGAACCCTAACCTCGCACGACAAGGACGTGACGCGGCGCGCTCTCGAGAGGGTGAAGGCGCTCGACATCGCGGACAGGGACTTCAATCTCATCAGCGACGGGCAGAAGCAACGCATACTGCTTGCGCGCGCGCTGTGTCAGGAGCCTGAGGTGCTCGTGCTCGACGAGCCCACCTCCTTTCTCGACATACGCTACAAAATCGATCTGCTGGATATACTGCTCGAGGAAGCGCGCTCGCGCAGGCTCACGGTCATAATGTCGCTGCACGAAATCGACCTCGCCGAAAAGGTATCAGACTATGTGATGTGCGTAAAGGGCGACCACATAGAGCGCTTCGGCGCACCCCGCGAGGTGTTTGACGACGAAACAATCGCCGGGCTTTACGGCCTCACAAGCGGCGTGTACCTCACGCGCCGCGGCAGCGTGGAATTGTCAAAGCCCGAGGGCGAGTCGCGCGTGTTCGTGGTAGGCGGCAACGGCCATGGCATATACCATTATCGCGCGCTGCAAAAGCGGCGCATACCCTTTGACGCGGGCATACTGTTTGAGAACGACATGGAGTACGACGTGGCAAAATCGCTCAGCCGCGCGCTTTTCAGCGTGCCGGCGTTTGAGCCTATGGACGAAGAGACCTATGCCAAAGCACTTGAAGCGATGAAACGCTGCGGCGCGGTGCTCGACGCGGGCGCGCCTGTGGGCACGCTCAACGCCATGAACGGCAGGCTGCTGGCGGAAGCCCGCAGACTTGGAATAAAGACGGTGAATGACGCAAATGAAATCGATTAACATCATCAGCATGGGGCCGGGGTCGGAGGAGTTTATCGCTCCAGCCGCGATGAAGCTCATGGGGCAATCCGAAAAGGTGTTCTGCGCCGAAAGGTACATGAGCCTTGTGCCAGAGGGCAAGGAGCGCCCCATCTCGCCGCTTGGCGCCGCGCTCGAAGAAATCGCGCTTGAACGCGAGAACGGGAACGAGATTTCGGTGCTCGTGAGCGGCGATGCGGGGCTTTACAGCATGCTGGAGACGCTCTCGCGCCGCTTCGGCAGGGAAAGCCTGAACGTGGTGCCAGGCATAAGCAGCCTCAGCGCCTTCTGCGCGCGTCTGGGCGTAAGCTGGCAGGGCGCGTGCATACTCTCGGCTCACGGGCGCAAGCTCAGCCCTTCGGAGCTTTGCCAGAGGGTGCGCATGAATGAGAAGGTGCTGCTTTTGCTGGATGCCGTCCACACGCCGCGCTGGATAAAGAAAACACTGGCCGACGGCGGCGTTGGCAATACCACACTCTATATTGGCGAAAAGGTTTCCTATCCCGACGAATATGTGGGCGAATACGTGGAGCGCGACTACGACCCGCTGAGCGTGGCGCTCATCGAAAACCCTTCGCCCGAAAAGGGTCTGCCGCATGTGGGCATCGACGACGGCGAATTCATAAGGGGCAAGACGCCCATGACCAAGCGCGTGATTCGCGAGCTTATAATAAACCGCTTGCGCCTCACACCGGACGCCGTAGTCTGGGATATAGGCGCGGGCACGGGCAGTGTGAGCATCGAATGCGCGCGGCAATGCCCCTTAGGCAGCGTGTACGCGATAGAGAGGGAAGAGGACGCGCTCGAATTGATAAAGCAGAACACAGCGCGCTTCCGTGCGCTGAACCTTATTCCCGTGTACAGCAGCGCACCGGAAGCCCTTGAAGATTTGCCTGTGCCCACTCATGTATTTCTGGGCGGCAGCGGCGGAAAAACCGCGGAGATACTGCGCCTGCTCAGGAATTTGCACGCAAATATACGGCTGTGCGCCACAGCGGTAACGGTTGAGACGGAATATGAACTTATGCAGGAAATGGGCGCGCTTGACGGCTTCGAAGCGGTGCAGGTTGCGTCAAGCAGTATCGATAAAATCGGCTCGTATCACCTGAGGCGGGCAAACAACCCTGTCACAGTGTTTGCCGCAAACATAGGAGGCTGAAATGGTATTTTTTGTGGGCGCGGGTCCGGGAGCTGCGGATCTTATCACGGTAAGGGGCATGGAGAAGCTCAAAGAGGCCGACCTCGTGATATACGCGGGCTCCCTCGTTGAAAGGCATATGCTCGATTACTGCTGCCCCGGGTGCGAATTTGCAGACAGCGCGCATATGACGCTTGAGGAAGTAATTGAGCTCATCGAAAAGAACAGTAATAAAACCGTGGTCAGGCTGCACAGCGGCGACCCATCGATATACGGCGCGATACACGAGCAGATAGCCCAGCTTAAAAAGCGCGGCATCGACTGTGAGGTGGTGCCGGGCGTAAGCTCCATGTGCGCGGCCGCCGCGGCGCTTCAGGCCGAATATACCGTGCCGGGCATAAGCCAAAGCGTGATAATCAGCCGCATGGCAGGGCGCACGCCTGTGCCCGAAAGCGAGAGCATACGCTCTCTCGCCGCGCACAAGGCCTCGATGGTGCTGTTTCTGAGCGTAAATATGCTCGAATCACTGTGCGGGGAGCTCGTTGCGGGCGGCCTTGAAGCCGACACGCCTGTGGCGGTGGTCTACAAGGCAAGCCGCCCGGATGAGGAAATAATACTGGGAACGCTCGGTGATATCGCCCGCAGGGCGGCGCACATCAAATCCACGGCGCTGGTGCTGGTGGGTCGCTTCCTTGAAGCCGATGGCGTGCGTTCAAAGCTGTACGACCCTGCCTTTACCCATGGCTTCAGGGAGGCACAGCGATGACCGTTCACGCGATAGCCTTTACTCAGCGCGGCCAAAGCCTCGAGGGCGCGCTGGGCATCCCCGTGGACAGGGGCGTGCCAGTAATGAAGTGGACGCAGGAACATTTTGATAAAGCCGATGCGCTGATATATATCGGCGCTGCAGCCATAGCGGTAAGGGCGATAGCGCCGCACATTAAGGACAAAACCACCGATCCCGCCGTGCTGGCGATAGACGAGGCGGGTAAATACGTAATACCTCTGCTCTCCGGGCACATAGGGGGCGCAAACGCCCTCGCGGTTGAAATTGCCAAAAAGATAGGCGCCGAGGCCGTCATAACCACGGCGAGCGACATAAGGGGACTGCCAGCCATAGACGTTTGGGCGACTCAAAACGACTGCGCCATCGAAAACCCGGAGGCCATAAAGGCGTTTTCCGCCAGGGTGCTCGCGGGGCGGAGCGTTGGCACCGCAATAACCGAAAGGAGCATAGTGCCGCCCTTCGCGGTCACGCTGTTTTTAAGGCCGAGAACGCTGGTGCTTGGCGCGGGCTGCAAAAAGGGTATAGACAAATACTGCTTCGAGAAATGCGCGCTTGACTTTTTAAAGACAAACGGTCTTTCGCTTCTGTCGCTCAAGGCCCTGGCGACCATAGACATAAAAAAGGACGAGGCGGCGTTCAGATACTTTTGCGACAAATACGCTTTGCCGCTCATGACATACGACGCTCTGACGCTCAGGGCACTGCCGGGCACGTTTGCACATTCGGATTTTGTGGAAAAAACCGTGGGCGTAGGCAACGTGTGCGAAAGAGCCGCCGTGTGCGCATCGAACGGACGCCTGCTCGTGGGCAAGACAAAATACGAAGGCCTGACGCTGGCGCTGGCGGGAGACGAGAACACATGAAACAGCTCAGAAGCGGCTTCACCACAGGAGCCTGCGCTGCCGCCTGCGCGCTGGCCTCGTGCCTGTGGCTCAGGGACGGTGAATGTCCCGATAAAGTTGAAATCGTGGTGCCGGAGGGCAAGGCTTATGCGCCCCTGATCAGGGCACTCGAGCCATATCGCTGCGCTGTGACAAAGGACAGCGGCGACGACCCGGACATCACAAACGGCTGTGAGGTGTGGGCGGAGGTTAAGCTCGGCGCAGCCGAAGGCGAGGTCACGTTCAAGGCGGGCGAGGGCGTAGGCACAGTCACGCGCCCGGGGCTCAAGCTTCCTCAGGGCGAAGCCGCGATAAATCCCGTGCCAAGGCAGATGATAGCTTCGGCGGTGCACAGCGTCTTCCCAAGGCGCGCCGCCGAGGTCACCGTAGGCATTGCAGGCGGCAGGGAGCTGGCGCTCAAGACCTTCAATCCCCGCCTCGGGGTCGAGGGCGGCCTGTCGGTGTTAGGCACGACGGGCGTAGTGCACCCTATGAGCGAAAGCGCGCTCACAGACACCATAAGGCTTGAAATGAGCATGCGTGCAGCCGAGGGCGCAAAGCAAATCGCGCTCGTGTTCGGCGCGCAGGGCGAAAATGCGCTCAAGCGCCTTATGCCTGAAATAGACTGCGTGCAGATGAGCAACTTTGTGGGCGAGGCGCTGGACGCGGCGGTGGAGTGCGGCTTTGAAAGAGCGCTCATCGCCGGGCAGCCGGGAAAGCTTGCAAAGCTCGCGGGCGGCTCGATGCAGACCCACAGCAAATACGGCGACGGCAGGCGCGAGCCCCTGTGCGCGATGCTCGCCCTGATGGGCGCGCCGAAGGAGCTGCTGATCAAAACGCTTGCAAGCAACACTTTGGACGGCATGATACCTGTAATCGATGCGTACGGCTACGGCGCGGTATGGAACATGGTATGCGACAGAGCGGTCATGTACGCTCGTCAACGCACAGGCGACAAGCTGCTTGTGGACGCGCTTATGCTTGACGGCGCGGGCAATGTGATAGGCAGAAGCGGCGAGGGAGACAGGAATGAATAATCTGCATGTTTATACAGGTGAGGGAAAGGGCAAGACCACGGCGGCCATGGGGCTGGCGCTCAGAAGTCTGGGGCACGGCAACAGGGTGCTGATAGCCCAATTTATGAAAAACGGCATATCGGGCGAACTGAAGGCGCTTGAACAGCTGCCGAACGCCACCGTAAAAACCGCGCCTCCCATAAAGGGATTTGTATCGCGCTTAAGCGACGGCGACAGGCAGGCGGCGGCAGACGAGCAGCGCTGTTTTGCAGACTCGCTCATTTCGCTGATAGAAGAAATAAAACCGCAAACCGTGATACTCGACGAACTCAACGTGGCGCTGAACCTCGGCATGCTCGGCGAGGAGACCGCGCTCAGGCTCATAGACTGCGCCATGAAATACGGCGAAACCGCGGCGACCGGTCGCGGCGCGCCGGACTGGCTTATCGAAAAGTCGGACTACGTGAGCCGGATCGAGGCGCAAAAGCACCCGTACAACACGCGCAAGCAGCCCGCGCGCAAAGGAGTGGAGTGGTAATATGGATCCCCGTGAAATAGAAAACCGCAGCATGGAGATAATAGAAAGCGAGCTTAAAGCAGAGCTCGCCCCCGACATAAAGCCAATAGTCAAGCGCGTAATTCACGCGACCGCCGACTTTTCGTTTGCCGAAAATCTGCGCTTTACTCCGAATGTCGTTAGCATTATGCGCGAGATGCTCAAAAATGGCGCGACCATAATTACGGATACGAACATGGCGCTGGCGGGCATAAGCAAAAGCGCCGTCAAAAAGCTGGGCGCAAACGCGCTGTGTCTTATGGCGGATGAGGACGTGGCAAGGGAAGCAAAGGAGCGCGGCGTGACCCGCGCCACCGTGTGCATGGAGCGCGCTTTACAGATGCCGGGGCATAAGCTGATCGTCTGCGGCAACGCGCCCACGTTTCTGTTTCCGTTGCTTGAGAACGCGTCCGATGTGAAGGACGTATGCGTGATAGGCGTGCCGGTAGGCTTCGTGAACGTGATCGAAGCCAAGGAACGCCTGTGGCAAAGCGGCCTGAACTGCATAGTGGCTATGGGACGCAGGGGCGGCAGCAATGTGGCGGCGGCCATAGTCAACGCGCTTATGTACGGCATTGAGGGGGTGCGCCCTTGAGAATACTTATCGCGGGCACCTCAAGCGGCTGCGGCAAGACCACCATGAGCATACTGCTCATGGCCGCGCTCAGGCTCAGAGGGCTTGACGTTATGCCTTACAAGGTCGGCCCGGACTACGTAGACCCCGGCTTTCACATGGTGGTGACGGGCAACCTGAGCTACAACCTCGACAGCTGGATAATGAAACGCGAGCACATCCCGTCCCTTCTGAAAAACAACAGCGATATAAGCGTGATCGAGGGCGTGATGGGCTATTATGACGGTCTGAACGCCGAAAGCTTCGACTGCTCCACATATGAAATTGCCCGCCTCACAGATACTCCGGTGCTTCTGACCGTGGACGCCTCGGGCGGAGCGGCGAGCGTCGCGGCCACAGTCAAGGGCTTTAAGATGCTTGCCCATGACAGCCTTATAAAGGGCGTGCTGGTCAACCGCGTCTCAAGCGAAGGGCACTTTGGCCTCATACAACGCGCGGTAGAGCGCCACACTGGCCTTAAGTGCTTCGGCTATCTGACAAAGCAGACGAATCTGGAGCTTCCGAGCCGTCAGCTTGGACTGGTGCCGGCTATGGAGACGCCAAACCTTATGAAACGGATAAACGAGGCCGCGGCAAAGGCGATTGAAACGCTGAATACAGACGCCATAATCGGGCTTGCCGCGACCGCGCCCGAAATAAAAGCGGTTCCTTCGCAAGAGCTGCCGGATCGCCGCGGCTACAGACTGGGCGTAGCGATGGACGAAGGCTTCAATTTTTACTACCGCGCGAACCTCGAGACCCTGAAAAACTGCGGCATGGAGCTTGTTTATTTTTCGCCCATGCGCGACAGCGCGCTGCCGGAGGGGCTAAGCGGTCTGTACATAGGCGGAGGCTATCCTGAGGTGTTCAAGGAGCGGCTCAGCGCCAACGCTTCAATGAGAAACAGTATAAAGCGCGCGCTCGAGGGCGGCCTGAGCTGCTACGCCGAGTGCGGCGGGCTTATGTATCTGGGCAGCGAAATCGACGGGGCGCCGATGGTCGGCTTTCTGCCCCTCAAAAGCCGCATGACCGACAGGCTGCAGCGCTTTGGCTACGTCACGGTTAAGGACAAAAGCGGCCTTTCATTCCCGGCGCACGAGTTTCATCATGCCTTGAGCGAGCCCCTTGCGGGCGCGTCATTTGCCTACGAGGTCATAAAGGCCTCGCGTCCCCAAAACAAATGGGCGTGCGGCTACGAGAAGGGCGCTGCGCTTGCCGCCTTCGCCCACGTTTACTTTGCCGACAAGCCATGGCTCATACAGAGGTTTTTCAAATGATGCACGGAGGAAACGTGTGGCGAGGCGGCGCGCCCTCGGAGTATCTGGACTTTTCCGCCAACCTTAACCCGGAGGGCATGCCCGCGTGGGCGAGGGAGACGATGCTCCGCGCGGTAAACGACGCGGCCTACTATCCCGACATAGCCATGAAGGCCGCCCGTCAGGGGCTGGCCGACTATCTCGGCGTGGAGGCCTCCCAGCTTTTGCCGACCGCAGGCGGCATAGCGGCGATAGAGCTGGCGCTCATGCTCGATGAGGGCACGGTGCATATTAAAACGCCGGATTTTGGTGAATACAAAGAAAGAACCGTAGCGCTGGGCAGAAAAATCGCGCTCGATACAGAAAGCTGCAAGCCCGGCGACACGCTCATTTTTTCAAACCCGAACAACCCCACAGGCGCTCTTATGACACGAAAAGAGGCGCTTGAACTAAGCCGCAACATTAACGGAGCGGCGCTCACTGTGGATGAGGCTTTTATCGACTTCTGCCCTGAGGAGAGCCTGCGCGGCGACGTAAGCGAAAGCCTGCGCGTGACCGGCAGCCTCACAAAAATCCTTGCCATACCGGGCGTGAGGCTGGGCTACATACTGGCGGACGCGAAAACCATACGCAGACTTGAAAAGCTGATGCCGCCCTGGCAGCTCAACTGCTTTGCGGCGGCGATAGCAAAGGAGCTCCCCGGCCACAAGGACGACATAGCGCGTTTCAGGCGCGAAAACGCGGCGCGAAGGGAGAGATTTGACAAAGCGCTCAAATCCATCGGGGCGTGCACGTTTCCGTCCCGCGCCAACTTCATACTCTGCGATTTCGGCAGGGACATGACGCAGGTCGTAAAGCACCTTGAAAGCAGGCACATACTCGTGCGCGGCTGCGCGTCGTTCGGCCTTGGCTCAAATTATCTGAGGCTCAACGTGCGCAGCGACAGTGAAAACCAAATTCTGACAGAGGAGATAATAAGATGCCCGGCATACTGATTTTTGGCGGCACTGTGGAGGGCAGGCAGGAGGCGGAGAGGCTGCATGGCCTTGGAGAGAGCGTCACGGTCTCGGTCACGAGCCGTTACGCAAGGACGCTTCTGCCGGGTGACATTCCCTGCCGCGTGGGCGCTCTTGACGAAAGCGCAATGCGGGAGTATCTTAAATCGTTTATGCCCGAAAAAGTCATCGACGCCACGCATCCCTTCGCGGTAAACGCGACAAGAAACATACAGGCCTGCTGCCGGGCGCTTAAGATACCGTACGCGCGAATCGAGCGGCCAAAGGGCGCGCATCCGTGGCTTAACGACATAATGCATGTAAAGGACAGCGAAAGCGCGGCGAAGGCGCTGTGCTCAACAGAGGGCAACGTGCTTTTGACTACGGGCAGCAATACGCTAAAAATCTACTGTGACGCAGTCGATCCAAAACGCCTCTGGGCGCGGGTGCTGCCAACGCACAGGGCGCTGAGCCTCTGCGAGGAGGCGGGGCTTGAGCCTTCGCACATAATCGCAATGCAGGGGCCGTTTTCGGCAGAGCTGAACGATGCCATATACGCCATGAAGGACATAAGCGTGATGGTCACGAAGGATTCGGGCGACGCGGGCGGCGTAAGCGAGAAGGTTGCGCCCGCTCTGGCGCGAGAAATACAGGTGATAATGATAGACAGACCCGGGGAGGACGTATATGCGGGGTAAATCACTGATGATACAGGGCACGGCCTCGTCCGTGGGCAAGAGCGTGCTGTGCGCGGCCCTTTTGCGCATATTCAGGCAGGACGGGCTGAGGGTCGCGCCGTTTAAGGCCCAGAACATGGCGCTCAACTCATTTGTGACGAGGGACGGCCGTGAGATGGGCAGAGCACAGGTCACTCAGGCGCAGGCGGCGGGCGTTGAGCCGGACGTGAGCATGAACCCCGTTCTGCTTAAGCCCACTGGCGACCGCAGGTCTCAGGTGATAGTGGACGGGCGCGCCGTAGGCAGCATGACCGCCATGGAATACCACAAATACAAGCCCGAGCTCAGGCAGCGCATAAAGGCCACCTACGACGAGCTTGAAAGCAAATACGACCTCGTCGTCATCGAGGGCGCGGGCAGTCCTGCCGAAATCAACCTGCGCGAGGGCGACATAGTGAATATGTCCATGGCGAAGGCAGCTGACGCGCCGGTCATACTTGTGGGTGACATTAATCTGGGCGGCGTGTTTGCTTCGCTTCTGGGCACCGTGATGCTTTTGACCGATGAGGAGCGAGAGCGCGTGAAGGGCGTCATAATAAACAAGTTTCGCGGGGACGTGAAAATACTTGAGCCGGGACTCAAGATGCTCGAGGACATGATACACGTGCCCGTAGTGGGCGTGGTGCCGTGGATGGATGTTGAGCTCGAGGACGAGGACAGCGTTACCGAGCGCTTCAACCGCGCCGCCGTCAAGGGAGACATCGACGTAGCGGTTGTGCGCTTAAAGCACATATCGAATTTCACCGATTTTCAGGCGCTTTCACTGCAGCCGGGCGTAAGCGTGCGCTACGCCGACAGGGCAGGCGAGCTTGACAAAGCTGATATAATAATACTGCCCGGCACCAAAAACACGATTGAAGACCTTATAGAGCTAAGAAACTCAGGCATGGACGCCGCCATAATCCACCACGCGCGCAAGGGCGGCCTCGTGATAGGGGTCTGCGGCGGCTATCAGATGCTGGGCAACGCGCTGATAGACGACCTGCACACCGAGAGCGAGGTGCCCGAGGCCGCGGGGCTTGGTCTGCTTGACATGAACGTGATGTTTGAGGCTCAAAAGCTCACGCGCCAGTCCCGGGGCGAGGTCTTGGCAAATCAGGGCTGGCTTAAACCGCTGAACGGTACGCTGCTCGACGGCTACGAAATTCACGCCGGGCGCAACACATTCGGCGCGGACGCGGTGCCGTGGCTCAGAATAGACGGCAAGGTCGACGGCGTGATGAACCGCGATGGGAACGTTATGGGCTGCTACCTGCACGGGCTGTTTGACGACGGCGCGTTCTTTGCCTGTCTGGCCTCGCGCGTAAGGGCGCAAAAGGGCGAAAGCTCCGCTCTCCAAAAGCCGCTCACGATGGACGAATTCCGCGAAAGGGAGTTTGACCGCATAGCGCAGACAGTGCGCGCAAGCCTCGACATGGAAAAAATTTATCAGATCATCAGGGACAAATGAGGGACTTTTTCTTTCTGAACTCAGCAGCGCTTTTGCTGGGCTTTGTGCTGGACGCCCTGCTCGGCGATCCAAATTGGCTGTATCATCCCGTGCAGGCGATAGGCAAGTTTATCTCTTTTATGGAAAAACGCCTGCGCAGGACGTGCAAAAACCTGCGGCGCAGTGCGGTTATACTCACCTTGTCTACGGTGCTTCTGAGCGCGCTTTGCGCTTTTATTCTGCTCATGCTTTTGTCGCTCGCGGGCAGGATTCCCTTGCTCACGGGCATGGCGCTTTTGGACTGGCTGGGACTTGCGGCGTGTTCTATGGCAAAAGAGGCGCTGGGCGTAAAAAGGGCGCTGAATGACGGGGTCGAGGCGGGGCGCAAGCAGGTGGCGCGCATCGTGGGAAGGGACACCCAGAGCCTGACGCGCGAGGAAATCATAAAGGCGACAATAGAGACAACCGCCGAAAACACTACAGACGGCGTGATTTCACCCATGTTCTACGCGCTTCTGGGCGGCCCGGTGCTTTTGTGGGCGTTCAAGGCGGCCTCAACGCTCGACTCGATGGTGGGCTACCTTGACGAAAAATACAGGGACATAGGCTGGTCGAGCGCAAAGCTCGACGACGCGCTCAACTTCGTTCCCGCGCGGCTTACGGCCTGCCTCATGGTGCTCTCTGCATTCATCATGCGCCTTGACGGCAAAAACGCATGGCGTATAGTGCGGCGCGACCACGACAAGCATCTAAGCCCCAACTGCGCCTGGAGCGAGGCCGCCGCGGCGGGCAGCATGCACATAATGCTGGGCGGCACGCATGAATACTTCGGCAAGGCTGTCAGCAAGCCCACGATAGGCGATGACGACAGACCCGCTGAGCCCGGCGACATAAACCGCGCCTGCGGGCTCATGTACGTTTCAAGCTGCATCGCGCTGGTTTTTAATACTATTCTGATTGCGGTAATGATATGATAAACATTGACGTAAAGCCCTTATCTCCCGAAGCCGAAAAGGCGGCGCGCGCAAGGTGGGACAACGTGGCAAAACCACTTTCCTCCATGGGACGCTTTGAAGACATGATATGCCGCATCGCCGCCGTACAGGGCACGGCGGAGGTGGAGCTGAGGCCGCGCTGCGCGCTTGTGTTCTGCGGCGACCACGGCGTGGTTAATCAGGGCGTGAGCCAGTCGGACAGCAGCGTCACCGCGCTCGTGGCCGCCTCTGTCGCGCGGGGCGAATCCAACATAAACGTGCTCGCGTCCTGCTGCGGCACAGACGTGTACGCCGTCGACATGGGCATGAAGACTCCCGTGAACGACCCGCGCATAATAGACCTCAGCTGCGGGAGCGGCACGAACGATCTGAGCCTCATGCCCGCAATGAGCAGAAAGACCGCCGAGGACGCGTTGCTTAAGGGCGCAAGACTCATAAAATCATTTGCAAGCAAGGGTTACAGGCTCTTTGCTACGGGCGAAATGGGCATAGGCAATACCACGGCGTCCGCCGCATTGACGTGCGCGCTTACGGGGCTTGAGGTTCATGAAGCCGTGTGCCGGGGTTCGGGACTCAGCGACGAGGGGCTCAGGTGCAAGGAGGAGGTCATTTGCAGGGCGCTTAAACTGCATAAGCCGGACCCTGCAGACCCGATAGGCGCACTGGCGGCGCTCGGCGGCTTTGAGATCGCAGGCATGGCGGGCGCGTTTCTGGGCGCGGCGGAGTGCGGCGTAAATATAGTAATAGACGGCGTGATTTCATCGGTTGCCGCGCTCGCAGCCGCACGTATTTGCCCGGATGCCGTCAGCTATATGCTCGCCTCACACATGAGCGCCTCAAAGGCCATGAAGCCCGTGATGGACGAGCTTGGACTTAAACCCGTTATACAGGGCAAAATGGCGCTTGGCGAAGGCACGGGCGCTGTGATGCTGTTTCCGCTTCTGGACATGGCCAAGGCGCTCTACGACAGCGCGCACGATTTTGCAAGCCTCGGCATGGAAGCCTACAAACCGCTTTGAGAGGGTAAGGATATGAAGTATCTCATAACCGGCGGCAGCGGCTGCGGCAAGTCCACATGGGCGGAAAAGCTCATGGCGGCATTGCCCGAGAAGGACAGGTTCTATGTCGCCACGATGCAGGTCTGTGATGCCGAATCTGTAAGCCGCGTGG
>JAFPYA010000016.1 GCA_017412445.1 Clostridia bacterium | reverse complement strand
GCCTCGAAGTCAATTTCTTTGCTTTCGCAGATCACCGTCTGTCCGTCAGGAAGCAGAGCGGTCAGGCTGAATACATGCGTGCCATCCGTAGATGGCAGATAGTTGATAATTGCAGTCTGTCCGACACCAAGTATCGCAAGTTTTCTTATCGTTTCGGTGCCATTGTCTGTGATCTTCACGTCTGTAAGCGTTTCGCTGCCGGCGGTTACGCTTATAGACAGCCCTTTGCCGCTTTGCGCAGCTGTGATGGCAGGTGCAGTATACGGCGCGTTTTCTGAATACTGCATATCGGCAGGCTCCGCAGCCTGAGGCTCGGCAGAAGCTTTTTCGCTAACTACTAGAACCACGGCGGTGTCCGCGAGGTTGCCCTCATAATTGCCGCTAAAGTGATATTCGGTCCCGTAATACGCGCTGCGGCAGGTAACCTCAGCCGAAATGTTTTCGAGGTCGCTCATCGAAACCATGCGCCTGACGACAATGTATTCACCCGCTTTTACCGTCTGAGGCTCGCTCAGATAGCCCTCGGGGTAGCAGATGATAACCGCCTGTTCGATATCGATCGCTCCGGTATTTTCGAGTATATAGCTGACCTCAGTTTGGCTTGCGTCTTCAGGCAGCGGTCTGTCTGGTAAAGCAAAGTGCAGCTGCACTTGCGCCTCGTCGTTTATGCGCTTTACGTAGCACATAATCTGCGTCACCGCAGACACGGTTTGGCCACCTGCATCGGTGCTTTCATATTTGAGCGTCACATAGAAGTGTCCCGTGTCGAGCATCTTTGCAGTAACGCTTACCGGAGCTTCGGTCGTAAATACTTGACCGCTTGCGAGCTTTACAGGCCTGATGTCTATGTCCTTATCTGCTACGTTAAGCGACACCAACGTGATTTCGCTGTCCTCTGTGTTCAACACCGTCAAGAGCACAGAGCTCTCAAAGTCTGTGTAATAAGCATCCGGATTTGCCTGAGCGCTCAGGCTTACCTGCGCCTGAGCGTATGAAAACAGCATCGCAAAAGCCAGCATAAAAGCCGCAAATGCTCTGAATACTCCGTTTATATATACCCGTTCCATTTTATCCTTCGACCAAAACAATGTCAAGCAGCATAGTGTAAATACGTTACTTGCCAGCTTTTGCTTTGTCGATTTCGGCCTTAAGCTCCTCAACCTGCTTTGGACTTATCGTAGCGAGCGCAGAAAAATTGCCTTCGGCACAGGCTTCTATGAATGCGCCTGCTTTTTCGAGGTTGCCACGCTCAAGGTTGATTTTTGCAATATAATACATCGACGCCACCTGCGTAGGCTTTGCGGTGTACGCCTTGGCAAAATATTCGTAGGCCTTGTCGTGATCACCCATAAAGTAGTAAAGTTGCCCCATGTTGTCGAGCACGCCCGCGTCCTCATCGTCGTATTCCATGGCCTTGTCGTTAAACTCAATGGCCTTTGAGAAATCGCCCGTTTCCTTTGCCTTTTCAATGTAGAAATAGCCAAGCGTGGTATATATAGTGGAGGTCAGGCCGTTTGAAGCGGCTGATTCCATGTTTTCGATTGCCTTGTCGAGCTCGCCCAGCTTCCACTGGCACACGGCGTAATCTACGCGCAGCTGCTTCCTGCTCTGCGGGTCGTTGCCGATTTGCTTCTCGCTTTCGAGAAGTATCTGCTTGGCCTCCTGACACCTGTCAAAGCGCATAAGCAGCACGCCGTAGGCAAGAAGCATATTGCCTGTCAGCAGATGCGCCTTATATGCCTGCTCGTAAAGCTCAAGCGCCTGAGCGTGCTTTTGCTTTGCCCCCGCGATATCCCGTTTTTCTATTAACTGATTACCCTGCACATGCAGCGCGTAGGCCTTGCGCCCCGCCATTTTTTGCTTTATACTTTCAAACATACCGCACCTCACGTAGTAGTATTAAATCGATTATTGATTGCCGACTCGTCGGCTGATTTTGTATAAAATCCTGTTTCGGCGTTTCTCGAGCTCTGGAAGCTCGTCCTCGCTCGCCTTTGAGATAAGCAGCGAGCATTGTTCGAGCGCGTCGTCAAGTCTCCCCAGCCTGTGCTCGTAGAGCTTGCATAATTCAAGCCTTGGCGTCTCGCCCATTTGGCCGCGCTTGAGCATATTTTTCAGCGTCTGCTCGCACTTGTCATATTCGCGGGCGCGCCGCTGTATCAGATACAGCCTGAGATTTGCTTCGCCTGCGTATTTCTCGCCCCTTAAGTCGCTAAGTGTCATTATGGGGCGAGGCTTTGAGGCTTTGAGATAAAGCTTTCTCGCGACGCGGTACTCTCCTTGACGTTCAAACACCCTGCCCATGGAGAATATATCTATTTGCTCATTCAGTTCTTCTGGCTCTGTGTATATTTCGTTGAGCCTGACCAGCAGCGTCATGAGCGTGGCTATATCCTGCCTGTTGTGCTCAACTACGTCGCTCAGAAGGCTAACATCACCTGAACGAACGCTCTGCATGTACCTTGCGGGTATCTCACTGCCGGGTATGTCGTCCCTGTCCGGCATACCAAGCACGTGGCTTTCAAGGTACGAAAGGCGGCAGCAGCCGAGCCTGAGCTTCCAAACGCTCCTCGAAGGATATAGCAGATCCAACTGCCACATATCCTTTGTGAAGTCGTCCATGCGCTTCATAACGCACCTTTGCGAGAGAAGGGGCACGTCGAACCTGCGCCCGTTGAAGTGCACAATGGTTTCAAAGCGGCTCATGTCCCTGCCAAGCTCACTTAGTAAATCCGGCTCCACAGAATAATCCGGCATGAGGTATTGCTTAACGTTGAAGCGGCCGTTTGAAACGAAGCCTACGCCCACAAGAAACGCCACCGTGCCTGCGCCGCCGCTTAGTCCGTTCGTCTCCGTGTCGAGAAACACAACCTTTTCTATGTCAAATCTCTCGCCCGTAAATCCCATTGTTAAAAGGGCGTCGCGGTTCAATGACTTTAAGCCTTCATTGGCGGGACAAGACCATTCGTATATTTTCAGCTTGCTTTGAGGCGGCTCAGGCTTATGAGTAACGGTCTGTTTCTGCCCCTGCTCCATCAGGCTGAGCTTTCTTAACAAGCCTGAGCGCATGTCAGTTCTTCCTCCAGGCTGAGGGTGCAAACAGCATCAGCAGCGGATAGATTTCAAGGCGTCCCGCTATCATAAGCAGCGACAGCACTATTTTCGTCCAGCCCGGCAGCCAGTTGTAACCCGCCATGGGTCCCAAACGCTCAAAGGCAGGACCGATGTTGCTTACGCGGCTAATAGAGCCCGATACCGCTTCGGTCACCGTACAGCCGCTCAGGGCAAGCACGAGCACGCCAAAGAGTATGATTCCTATGTACACGAAGAAATAAACGGCGATACGGTTCAGCATATCCTCGGAAACGCTCTTGCCGTCGAGCTTTATCACCTTCACCTTTCTGGGGGCGAAGGACTTGCCTATCTCGCGCTTTGCAAGCTTGAGCAAAAGCAGCACCCTTATCAGCTTGAGGCCGCCTGCAGTCGAGCCTGCGCAGGAGCCAAACAGCATCAAAAGCATAATAATCGCCTTGGAGAGCGTCGGCCAGGTTTCAAAGTCATAGGATGCAAAGCCCGTTGTCGATATAATTGCGCCTACCTGGAAGAACGAATGCTCAAGTGCAGGGAAAAAGCCGCCGATAATGTTCCTTATGTTGAGCGCGATTATCAAAACGGAAAGCGCGCTCAGCCCCACGTACAGCCAAAGCTCCTCGTTTTTGAAGGCGGTCTTGTAGTCCCTTGCGAGCAGGCGGAAATATACAGCGAAGTTTACGCCGAACAAGAGCATGAAAACGCTGATAACGATGTCGACTGCAGTGCTGTGATAATCAAATATGCTCTGCGCCTGATTTGAGAAGCCGCCGGTGCCCGCCGTGGAAAACGCGTGGAGTATGCTGTCGAACACGGGCAGTCCGCAAATAAGCAGCGATATAAACAGCAGCACGGTCAGACCCGTGTATATCATATACAGCAGCTTTGAGTTGTCGCCTACTTTAGGCAGCAGCTTCGAATACGAGGGCCCGGAGCTTTCGGCCTTTGCCAGCGACGCGCCGCTGCCGTTTGCACTGGGAAGTATTGCGGTGGTAAGCACGAGCACGCCCATGCCTCCAATCCAATGGCTGAACGAGCGCAGGAAGTTGATGCTTTGCGGAAGCCCCGCTATATCCG
>JAFPYA010000190.1 GCA_017412445.1 Clostridia bacterium | reverse complement strand
CTTTTCCACAAAGGCATCGTTGTAGCCGTGCTTCAGTAGCGCGTCTATGAGGCGCGGAAAGCAGGATGAATCATATAAGCCCTCCGGCCAGCTCTCAATTCCATCAAAATCAGAGCCGAATCCGAGTACATTTTCGCCGCCCATTTCGTATATTGAGTCTATATGCCTGAGGACATCCTCAATGGTTGATGAACCCGTTTGGGTAAGAAATGACGTATAGAAGTTTATGCCGATGTAGCCTTTTCGCTCGATTATCGCTTTGATCTGCTCGTTGCGCAGGTTGCGGGGCACGTCGCACAGCTCGCGGTTGTTTGAATGACTTGCAATCGGCGGCAGTTGCATATGCTCGCAAACATCCCAAAAACCTGCCTCGTTGAGGTGGGATACGTCGGCATAAATGCCGAGCTTATCCATCTCTTTGAGCAATTCTAAGCCAAACGGCTTTAGGCCGGGCTTAGGTCCGAGCTTGGCAGGCCAACCGATTTCATTTTCAAAGTTCCATGTCAGCGCTATCATCCTTATGCCGGCCATTTCATAAAACTCATGCAGACGTGAGAGCTTTCCTTCGAGTGCTTCGCCGCCTTCAATGGATATGACACCGAAAGGGCCCTCAGGGATTTTATTCGGCAGTTTGGCGTTGTATATAGGTATGCCGAGCTTCTCACGGCAGGCAAGCATATCGATACCGTCCTTATAGGCTGTACCTTGTGTGCCCTTGGAACCGGTAAACAGT
Organism: Clostridia bacterium; assembly: GCA_017412445.1. Classification (GTDB taxonomy): domain Bacteria; phylum Bacillota; class Clostridia; order Christensenellales; family Aristaeellaceae; genus RUG14130. The sequence goes on along the minus strand of JAFPYA010000190.1, from coordinate 5,123 downwards.
GCAAATGTGTGCATGCCCATCCCGCCGTCTATCATCTTTTGACGGGTGACCATAAGCGTTTCATAATTGTGACCTTTTGAAAGCTCCCACAGCGTATCACAATGCGAATCGGCTATAAACATCAGTTTCACCTCACATGTATTTACAAAACTTCAATTGACATAGATATTCCGAATCAAGTATAATTATACCACATTTTTTAGAGGTGTGGTTAAATATGAGCAAAAAGTTTACTCCATCAAAGATGCTTTTGGAAAAAATCTCCGAGCACTACCCTACGCCGTATCATCTATATTCTGAAAAAGAGATTATCGATCGCGTTTGCGGGCTCAACCGGGCTTTTTCATGGAACAGCGGTTATAGGGAGTACTACGCTGTAAAGGCTTGCCCCACACCAGGTGTTATTCGCATAATGCAACGTCTGGGCTGCGGCGTAGACTGCGCCTCGCTTTGTGAGCTCATGCTGGCTGAAAAAATGGGCTTTAAAGGCGATGAGATAATGTTTTCTTCGAATGAAACCCCATCCGGAGAATTTAAATACGCTAAACGGCTTGGCGCTATTATCAATCTGGACGATTTGACGATGATTGACTACATCGTTAAAGAATGCGGCTTACCTGAAAAAATCTGCCTGCGCTTTAACCCGGGCGGAGAATTCAAGATCGGCAATATGATAATGGGCAATCCCGGCGACGCTAAATTCGGTATGACGCGAGAACAGATATTCGAATCCGCTAAAAAATGCATGACCTTGGGAGTAAAGGAATTCGGTCTGCACGCCTTTTTAGCAAGCAACACCACCGACAGTTCATATTATCCCGGTCTCGCTCGAGTGCTTATGGAACTGGCAAGGGATCTGACATGCGAACTTCACTGCAAAATATTCATGATTAACCTGTCCGGCGGCATCGGCATACCCTATCTGCCCAATGAGTCTGAGGCGGACATCAATGAAATCGGCAGCGGTGTATGTGAGGCTTACAATGAGCTGCTGGTAAAAAACGGCATAGACGGAGTAAGGATTTGCACAGAGCTTGGCAGGTACATGACTGGGTCGGCTGGCTGTCTTATCACAAAAGCGATTCATGAAAAGCACACTTATAAGGAGTATATAGGCGTCGATGCTTGTTGCGCAGATCTTATGCGCCCGGCTATGTACGGCGCTTACCACCATATAACTGTTGCCGGTAAGGAGAATGAGCCTACGGTTCATCAATACGACATAGTCGGTTCGCTTTGTGAGAACAACGATAAATTTGCAATCGACCGCATGTTGCCCAAAATCGAAATTGGCGATTATCTCATAATCCACGATACCGGCGCGCATGGCCACAGCATGGGTTATAATTACAACGGCAGACTCAGAAGCGCCGAAATACTTTTGAAAACAGACGGCTCGTTTGAATTGATCAGGCGCGCCGAAACGCCTGAGGATTACTTCGCCACGCTCGATATCTGCCCTGAGTTTAAGTAGATTGTTATATTAAGACCCTCGCCTGAAATCGGACGAGAGTCTTTAATAAAACGCTTGAATTACTTCTTTTTGAGATAAGAATAGTACATATATCCCGTATACTTGCCGTAAGATACGAGCCACCAGTTTCCTGAAGTATTTATCAATTGTACTTTGGTGCCGTATTTAAGCTTGGTTATAATCGAATAGCTCATACCTGGGCCCTCGCGCATATAAAGACCGGTCGCCGTTACAACTGCGGTCTTGCCCGAGCCAGTAGATGAGCCGCTGCTTGAGGAGTTGCCTTTTATTGACAAGCTGCTCGCGCTCACAAAGCCCTGATTTCCTGCGGCAGTCTGTATAAGTCTCCAAGAACCGTTTGCCCCCATCACGGTAACAACACTGTTCTTTTTAAGCGTATCAAGTGCACCTGTCGAGGATGAGGCACCTGCGCGCATGACAGTGCTTGTGGTTATGGTTGCCTTGTCCATTCGCTTATAATACGTGGTTCCATCTGCGTATTTGCTGCCTATGCCGGATATATAAAGGTTTTTGATGTACCCTTCTTTGCCGGCTGCATTTCTCACCTTTGACCAGGCATTTCCGGTCGACAGAACGGTAATCTTTGCGCCGTCCTTGAGATAGGCAATCACGCTGTAATTAAGACCGGGACCCGTCCTTAAGCAAATGGATCCGCCCCTTACTGCCAGCTTTACGCTTGCGGCAGAGGCAATCGTAAATGCGCTTACCACCAAGCAAAGCAAAAGTGCTATAGCTATACCTTTCTTCATATTTATCTTCCCCCTTATCCTACATAGCATATTATATCACAAATGCACGCTTATATTGTTTAAGAACTTTTACGACGGTATTTTATTTCCATAAAATAAATGTATGAAGTTATTAAGAGCAGACACATTTCAATTTTTAAATTGTTGTGCTGCATAAGAAATTATCGTGTAAAGTTTAACTTAATGTTATGGAATGAACTGAATGAGGCATTAAAGACGAGGCTTTTACCGCCATGGCTTCCGTTTCAAATACGCCATAAACGGCAGAACCGCTTCCGCTCATAAGAGTATAAAGCGCACCGTGCGAGGACAGCAGATTTTTGTAATAAGCGATATCGGGCAACAACGCTATAGCCGGAGGCTCAAGATCGTTAACAGGTTCCAGAGAATCGATTTTGCCGGAGATAAGTCCTTTCACAAAAGCTTCACAGCCGCTTTTACGTGTTGGAAGCTTCATCTCGTCAAACTTTTTATAAACCTTGGGAGTTGACAGACCGCCTTGGACGTGGTAGATTACGAGGTTTGCCATCGGGGCAGGGGAAATTCTATCCACTTGCTCCCCTATTCCCCTCACTCTGCAAAGGCCAGAATGCAGAAAAAAAGGCACATCTGCACCCAAGCGCAGCGCTATAGGCATAAGCTCGTCTGTACTGAGCCTGAGGTTGTACATTTCGTTTAAGGCCTTGAGCGCCGCTGCGCAATCGGAGCTGCCGCCGCCAAGCCCTGCCATCGAGGGTATATTTTTAATGAGCGAAAAGCTTGCACTTATGTTTTCACCCGTATAATCGCTCAGCGCATGGGCGGCCTTGATAACGAGATTGGAATCTGCGTCTTCTACAGGCACATTATTCACGGTAAGCTTATTCTCGTTCGATTTTTTTACGCATAAAACATCATGCAGACTTATCGTCTGCATGAGCATGTCCAGCTCGTGATAACCGTCGGTACGTACCCCCGTGATTTCCAGCCGCCAGTTTATCTTAGCGTATGCGTTGAGACTCAGTTCGTCCATGCTGAGAGGCCGTGATTATTCCTCGTCGTCTGCGTCGAAAGCGCCGCTGTTCAGCATTTCGACGAGCTTGAGTGCGAGATCGTCATCTATGGGGACAAACTCCTCTTCATCATCACCTACGGGCACGATTTTCATAATCGTAACGTCAACGGGTTCGTCGCCCTTGTCGCAGCTGTCACAGCTTAAGTCTTCGCATGAGGAACACTCACTGTCGGGATCGTACTCTATAAGGGTGGCATATTCCTCTCCCTCATAGAAAAAGTAATCGAGCACCTGCATCGTGATCTCGTTGTCGCTGTCGTCTTTAAAAGTGACAAGATCCAATTCGTTGTTTTCCATTTGAGTAGCTCCTTTGTTGTAAGTGGGTTTATTATATATCATTAAGCTGTAAAAAGCAAGTGCGATGTATTGATTTTGCTCAAATAATGGTTTATAATTTCTTTGATGGAGGTTTTAACTATGTACAGAGGCAAATATTTTTCCAGTATTGACGCAGAAAGTGCCCAAGCCATTGAAATCAGAAAACGCATACCCGAATTTGACTGCGGCAGCGACGAGCACGACGACATGGCTGTATATGCCGTGGTCTACAACGACGAGGATGTTCCATCGGGCAGCGCACGCCTTTATATAGATGACGACAGCTGCTTCAGAATCGACTATCTTGGCGTTTTGCTCGAGCAGCGTCACAAATATATGGGCGACCTTTTGGCTCGCATGCTGCTCTACAGGGCGCAGGAGCTTAATTGCGCAAGCATAAAAGCAGCGGTTCCGAAGGATCTCGTTTATTTCTTCGCGCGTTACGGCCTTAAGGCTTCATCATTCGGTTCGCCTGTTGTGGAAATGAGCGCGCCTGCAGAAGGAATACGGCTTGAAGGCAGCTGCTCCAAAAGCAATAAAGGTGCTTGCAGCGGCAACTGTGAAAGCTGCATGTAATTTGAGGTAAAATACTGACGTGAGGTACTGCTGTTTCCTCACGTCGGTTTTATTCTATACCTTTATCTTGCTACTTTGCGCTTTTTTGCGGATGATACGTGCAGAGTGATTATCGCCGTGATAAGCGCTGTAGGAAGTATTATGAGCATTACCTTGAGCACGTCGCTCATAAACCCGCCGAATCCGCCGCTGAAGTGCATAGTTTCAGCTGCCGCTAAAGCCTTTGCACTGTCGGTGATAATATATCTTACGGTTGCGTATTCGATGTCCTTTTGGCTTAGACGAACTGCGTTTTCATATTCGTAAATCACGTCATACGCATTCTCGATCTGAGTCTTCAGTGCGGCAACCTCGTTGTCGTCTTTTGCGCTGTACAGCTTGAGGTTCAATTCGTCAACCAGCGCATACGCGTCGTCGATTTGCTTTGATACATCCCTGTGAATCGTGTTTACATCAACAGTCTCGACGGTTATTTCCGCAGATGGGAACGCTTTGTTTATGTCATCCATAAACGCGTCCAGATGATCATTCTTGACTCTGATGACGCCGCCTGCGCTTATGGAGGATGTCAGATTCTCACTTTCAATATATGCGTCCGCGTAATTGCCGACGAGCGCCCGAATTGTATCTATTGCTGCATTTACGTTTGAACTTTTGGCTTCAACGCTTGCAAAGTGTGCCAAGTCGTTTGCAGGCGCCTGCTTCATGCTTGCGAGTGACAGTTCGTCCGTTTCGCCTGTTGCGGCATCGAGCCAATAACTGGTGTCGCTCAGAATTTCATCATCAGCTGAGCTGTCGCTTGCGAACAGTACGGCTCCGCCGCTGTCTGCCGTAGATGCTTTATAAAATACAAAATCGCCGGCCGCTGAGGTTATGACCGCTTCTGCCGCTTCATTCGGTTGCGCGTTATATGCGGAAAGACCTCTGAAAG